>JADGEP010000020.1 GCA_016744275.1 Candidatus Krumholzibacteriia bacterium
TACGCCCGATATCAGCGGGAACCACCGGCGGTCGCAGGCGGATGAAGTCCGGGTGGTCAGCCAAGGAGGCCCACTCAGGCCCGGCAAGCCGCTTTTCCAGGTTGGGCAAGCCACTCTGCACCGCCAGGGCCCGGTTGAGATAGGTCATGGCCTTGTCGGCCTGATCCAGCCGGGCACTGTTGGCAGCGATCTCAATCAGGGCGTGGCCCAACAGAAATCCGACCCGCACGCAGTTTTCCAGGGCATCGCTGGAGGCCTCGAATTTTTCCATTTTGGCCAAGGATTGGCCGAGTCGCCAGGAGTAGTGCCCGGCGTCGGGATTGCGCTGGCTCAGTTCGATGTAAAGGCCGCGGGCGCGATCCCATTGTTGGGCTTGGTAGGCGGCGTCGGCCTCGCCCATCATGCGATAGGTTTCGGCGCCGCGGGTGCCGGCGTGGGTTGTGCTGCTCAAGAGTGTGAGCATCATCGCCAAGGCCAGCAACCCTGAGTTGAGTTTCTTCATGGTGGTCTCCCGGATGGGGTCAATGAGTGATACGCACCCACTGTAAGTCGCCCAAAACAGGAAATCGTCCCGCTTTGGAAACTGAGACCACTAGTTTTTGTGAGCCTGCCGGTACTGCAGTGGAGTGACGCCTTCAGTCTCCTTAAAAACCCGATTAAAGACCGCTTTGCTGTTGAATCCCGCCTCCAGCGCCACCGCGAGGATCGTTTTGTGGGCGTTCTGCGGCACGATGAGACCGGTTTTGACCTCGGCGAGACGGTACCCATTGATAAAACTGCGAAAGGTGAGGCCCAAACATTCGTTGGTCACCTGAGACAGATGGTGCGGCGTCACTTTCAACTGCCGGGCCAAATCTTCGGCCTTCAATTCATTGTCGAGGTAGGGTTTTTCAGTGGTCATGAAATCCTGCAGGGATGCCAACAACAAAATCTTGTCTTCTTCTGTGAGAGACGAAGTTCCGTATTGCGCCTGGGGTTTGACCCGAATCCGGGCCACTGCTTCTTCCTGAATTTCATTGAGCACAACCGGATGCCGAATCACCACGACCGCCACGCCGAAGACGAAAAATATCGCCGCCAGGTGAGTGATGAAGTCGACCGTATTCATGAAGGGCAGTTGGAAATGGGCCAGTAGGAACCCAGCACCCGAAATGCCCAGGGCGACCAGGAAGTAGGTCGTCAAGAGACGCAAGGCCGCGACTTGCTGCAGCCCCGAATGATCGCCGGAAGCGGCCATGGCGCGGGAGAACGCAGTCAATTGCCGTCGGGCCCAGATCAGGTAAAAAACGAACACCGCGCCCTTGGACCAGCCCATGAGACTGACCAGAAACGGTTTCTGGCCGGCCGGGTTGGACAGCGGCAGGTGAGTTCGGAGCGCGTCGAGGCCGCCGGTGAGCAAGAGAAACATAATGCCGAAGGCTAGGTATCCCGCCGGCAGCAAATGCCAGAAATCGGCTTTGGAAAATTGGCTTTTGATCGTCGTCAAGCGCTGCACATAGATCAGCAACAGCGGGCCCATGGCGGTTGACAGCGCCTGGGCGATATAGAATACAGGATAGACGAAACCCGTCTCTTGCCGTTGCACCAAATACGAAGCAAACAGCGGCAGGCAGAAAACGATCAGGAATCCCGCAAGCCACCGGTTCGCTTTTTGGTGAGGGCTGCGGGCAAAGGCCAGAATCAGGGCCAGAAACAGGCCCTGGATGACACCAGTAAGTAGAATAGCAGGCAACATGGACATGAACTTTCCCTACCGGCGCTGTGGGGCGCCCAAAATGGATTCTCCGATGGCTCGTTCGGCCGCCGTCGCGTCGGCGCGTTCGCTGATGTAGAACTCGTCCATCATGGTATCGACGCGCAGTCCGGCCTTGCGGGCGTAGGGGTTCACATCAAGCGAGCCCGACCCTTCGGTATGCTCGGCAAAAAATGCGGCCATGAATTCATCCAGGCCACGTTCGTTGGCGGTGGCCTCGCGAATGGTGACGTCCAGGGCGAAGCCAACCAGCGTGCCACCACCATAAACCAACATGCGGTTGCGGTGTTTGTTTTTGCCGGCTTCGCGCATGTTTTCTTCGATGCCCATCATCATGCGGGACAGGAGAAAACGGCGCTGCGAGTTTTCCAGTTTTCGGAAAATGATATCGCGGCTGTCAAGGCCTTCACGGCTGCGGATCAACAACGTGATGTAATCGGTGAAGCCTTCCTTGAACCACTCTTCGAGCTGGGAGGTGGGGGCCATGGAGTGCCCGTTCCAGAAGTGCACCAATTCGTGGGTGATACCATGGCCCCAGACCACGGCGCTGGTTTCGTCAGCCTCGCCTTTGATCAACATCGAGTAACTGTCGCTGAAGGCGCCACCGTCGCTGCGGTCGCTCTGGCTGATGACCGCCAGGTATCGGTTCTTCAGAGGCATGCCGCCAAACATACGCCGGGCAGCCGGAAGAACAGGCTCCATGGTCGCAACAACCAGATCGCGCTTCTGCCACAGGTTTTCGGTCAGTACCAGGGTGAAGGTGAAGCCGTCCAGGACCAGGGTTTCTTCACGGTGGGTACCGACGAAGAAACAATTGCGGATCAAGGTATTCAGGTCGGGAATCTCATACAGCTTGCCCGATCGATCCCACGGTGCGGATGCATGCCAGTCTTCAGGCAGATCAAAAACAACGGTCGCCGCCGTATCGTTGCTGGTTCCCGGTATGATGAAAAGGGATGAGCCGGTAAAAAACAGGCCGTCGTCGGTGCGGTAGGCCATTTCATCGATGCCTGCGTTCCAGTCGTAGTCGCCGTGGGCGAGTCGCACGCGGTAGCACAACGTCACCCGTTCGCCAGCGGTGACATCGGCCAGTTTCCAATCTCCCATGCCGAGGTCTGTGACTTCGATATGACGACCGTCAGCGCCCGTCACGGTAATGGCTTCGACCAGATCGGCCTGGCCGTTGATCAGCTGCGGCGAGCCGTGCACGATCATGGCGATGACGTCGCCCTGGAGCGTCAACTGCGCTTCGACGGCAATACTGGTCGCGGTGGGCGAAGGCATGGTGACCACATACTGCGACGGGTCTGCCGCCCCGGCGATGGTCGCCAGGAGGCTGAGCAGGCAAACAACGGCAAGGGTTCTCACGTGGGTCTCCCGGGAATGGTGAAAGATGGACAAAAACAATTGGGGACTTGTTGACTCTCTGATACATAGACGAGCGGACCGGCGGAAGGTTGCTTGAGACTGCTGGGTCCGATGAGTCCGGCGAGGGCGGCAACCAAACCTCAGCAATTGCGTATGCGCCTAGATCCACCAAGCCATCAACAGATTGGTTTCACGCCGCATATCGGAAAAAGAAAGCCGTCTCCATGCCCGCCAAAAGAATGAACATTGAACGATACCTGGCCATCGTGGCGACGGTAGTGGCCTTGATTTCGGTGATGATCGCCGTCTGGGAAGGGGCCGAAATGCGTTCTCACAACCGGCTTTCCGTCAAACCGATGCTGATCTTCAACAAAACATACACGGTCACAAAAACGGTCGACGAGCCGGATCAGATTGTGATGACTCTCAGCGCGGTCAACAGCGGCATGGGCCCGGCCATTGTCAGCGATCTGGACCTGAACATTGTCGGTGCTGACGGCGGAAAAACTCCCTTCGAAAACTGGAACACGGCGCTGACGGCTGCCGGATACAGCGGCCTGATTTTGATCACATCGGATATTGGCGTGGGCGGTGTGATCGAAAAGGGAGACGAAACAGTTTTGGTATCACTGGAGTGGAACGACGGTGACTATGAGCGGTTGGATTTCCGCATGGGCTACGAGTCGATCTACGAAGAAGAATTCAACAACAGCGCACCGGATCTCCTGGACAGCACGGCATCGACGGCAGCCACGGCATCAGCGGCGGCTGATACTCACCGCACCAAAACAACCCGCCCCACAGTCCGCACCCCGGCCCATTCCCCGACCGCCAAATAGACTCCGGATGCCATGGCTTTCCCGCCGTCATCCCGTCCATCCCAAAACGCGCGGTAAGATCCGGCCGGTCGCCAGGCATCAACCAAGGTGCGCACCACGGCGCCGCGCACGTCGATCACCCGCATGACCACCCGCGTTGCGGCGGGTAAATTGTAGCGGACAACCGTCCCCGGGTTGGCCGGGTTGGGCACGATTTCCAATTCCCGCACCATGCGCGTGGCGTGCTCGTCATCGTTGACCACTGCCGAAACCGTCCCGCCCAGGGGCACTTCCCGGTCCGGCCAATCTTCCACACTCACCGCTGAGAATACTTGAATCTCACTCAATCCCACACCGTGCCCCGCCAGTGGCAGGATGTCCAGCTGAACCGATTGCGCAGTCACCGGCTGGTCCAATACCAACCAAAATCCATAGGCCAGGCGCCCTTGGGCCGGCAAATCCGCATATTCCCCGGATCGCGAATAACCCCAATCGAGGTGATCACCAGGCGGGTTCCAGATGTCGTCGTGTTGAATCACGCCAAGGGCAGTTGAGGCCCCGCCCGCATCCAATCCATAAGCGGTGATCGTGCCGGCGTGCCCAAAACTGGCGTTGGGTTGATGGGTGGTCACCCGCAGGGCGCGCACCGTCTGCTCGCTGCCCAGATCAACCGTCACGGTGAGGGGCGCGTCGCCCTCCCAGTACGCCACTTGGTTTTGCACCAGGGAAGATGTCTGGTAGGGAGTGGGAGGAATGATCACGCCGTTGGTCAGCTCGGTGCCACCGGTATCCGGATTGAGCGCGGCAGCCGGGCGCGACACCGTGTACGGTTTTCCCAGAGCCATATCATCGAGCCACTCAGCCGAAATCTTGATCTTGTCGACGCCCGCTCCGGTGCCCACGTCCTCACCGTCACTGTATCCTTCAATGGTGCTGCCGTTGGCCAAGCGCGTCCGGACCCAGTTCATGGTGGGATCGCGGTAGCCATCCACGTTGATATTCCAGTCGTCGGCCACGGCTGCCACCCGCCGCGTGTACTCGCGGGTCACGTCGCCCTGCACCCGATGTTCGGTCCAACACCAGGTCACTTCCACGGGTGCAAAATTTGGTTCGTGCGCAGTGTGATGCACTTGCATCAGGGCATCCTGCAGGCCGGTGCTCATGGTCGAAGCGTCTACTGAACTGCGCATATCGTATTGCATCCAGATGGAGCGTTTGCCGCCGTGCAAATATTCCGGTGTGGCGTAAAGGCGCGCGTCCCAGGTGGGGGCGGTGTTGGCATCAAAGACGTCGGCGGTGTGGAAGGTTTGCCCATCCCATGAATAGCGCAGCCGCACTTGATCGCCGGTACCGCTGTAGCGGGTCAGGAAGCTACCGCCAAAGGTGGCGCCGAGCACATCGCTGGGAGCATCGACGCGCCAGGTGACGATTCCCGGCACGCCGCCGGTGGTGGGCGCCACGATGGCCGACGAGTAGCCTTTGGGATTGGTCTGCGATGTGAGGCCGCTGTAACTGTCGGCCGAATGGGTCCAGTGGTATTGGGCACCTTCGTGCAGCGAGGGTTGCAGGGTGAGGGTTTCCTGCGGCGGGCCGGCAGCAAAACGCACCCGGTTGGCGCCCCGCTGCAATCGCGGCAGAGTCTTGGCATTGACCTGGGTGATAGCGGTGATCCGCAGGTCATCCAGGCCACAATCCTGCCGGGATGAATCTGGTGTAAGGCGTGCCCGTACAATCACTTCAAAGGCCCCGCCAACAAGTGTTGAGGGCAGGTCATGCCATCCGGCAAAGGAGCCCGCGGGGGGCGAAACGATGGTGGTCCAGGTGCAACCGGCATCGCGCGATAACTCGAGCACCACCTGGTCGCCGCTGCCCCGTTGGCCCGCCAGATAAACCTGAGCCGAAGTGAGCACGTTGGCGCCGTCGACTTTGACGACGGCCAAGGCTTCGTTGGCGCCATCAGCTGGGCGCAGCGCGGGCCCGTTGCCACCGTCGTCATTGCGGTGCACAAAACCCGTGAGCTGATGCCAGCCACCCCGCACATCGGCGCGGCTGAAATCCGCGGCGATTTCCCAACGCCCGTTGCCGCGAATGTTGGTATTGGGAAAGTAGGAATCGTTGGGGTCGTTGTCGCGGTGAGTCACGCGCGAAAATTCTGCACCGCTGCCCAACTCTTCCCAATAACGAGTGTAGGTTTGTCCCTCACGCACATGCAAACGATTGCGCCAGCCACGCCGGATGTGGGTGAAATCTTCCTGCACCGTGAAGCCGGCAATGTAGGAGTCGGCGCCGTTGCGCAGGGTGCGTGAAAACCCGATGGGATTGTCGCAGGCCTTGCGGTAGCCACTGGGGAAACCGAGGTTGCCCGCCTGTCTTGGATCGGGCGGGTTGGTCATGCATTCGGCGGTGGTGTGATAAAGATATAGGTGGCCCGATTCGGCGGTGGTATCGCCCCAATGGGTGGACAACTCGCAACTGCCGGCCGCGGCGATGTCAGCGCAAGAGGCGATCGCGCCATCATGACGCCGCACATAGACCACCATCGACGAATCAAACATGTGCCAGGTTGCGCCCGCATCCCACGATACTTCGGCCACGGTGTGATCGCTCAACTCGACATAGCGATGGCGCCAGTGACCGCCCATGGCCTCGGCAAAAGATGTGAAGTACGACGATTTATAACCGCAGTTGGAGTTGGGATAACTGCCGTAAAATTTCATGGCATCCCAGAGCGGCACGCCGTCTTCATAGGTGACGCTGGTTTGCAACTGGCTGCGCACCATCCAGCGCCATAGGGCAACGGCCTGATCCTCCGGGTCGTCCCAGGCACTGGTGGCCGTGGCGACAAAATCCTCAAGGGAGACATAGTCCGGCGTGCTGTCGGTGTAGAGATGGATGTCGTGCACCGAGGCGGTCGCGGTCGTGGCGGCGATGAGAAAGCCGGTGGTGAGGGCGCGGCGGAGGATTTTCATCATGGCGGTTCTGCAACTTCAGTCTGGGCGAAGAAGGTGAACACGGTCACCGATTGTAGTAAAGGCGAGTGATCTCATCAACCTTTGCTTGGTCGAGCGGCATATTCTCATTTGTTGCAATATAGGGTTGATTTGGTCCTATATTTGCGGTATGATACCCCAACAACATGAGGCAAGGTGTGACAATTTGCCCGATACAACTTCAGTTCGACATCTAGCAGCCGGGGGAAACCAAAATGAACGCCAAGATTCTCGCCCGAATCTTTATATTGAGCCTTAGCTTGATGACCGCAGTGGCCGCAACGGCAACGACCGTTGAGGATTTCTCGAGTGAACCAGCCGGCGCCGTGGTGGCCGGTGCGATGCCCGGAGGGGGCACCGACGGTGGCACTCATTTTACCGACTTCACTTTGTCAGTGACCAATACCGGTGGGGGACCCAGTTCAGCCATCATTTTCGACTCCAGCAATCCTACCGGTGGAGATTCGGATCTGGGCACGCCCAATAGCGCCTTTGGCGGACCGGGCGTGGGCTCCGGTGGCCAATCCGGCGCTGGTGTGAACAACCAATCGTGGGGCAACCTGCTGATCTGTGCCGAAGACATCGTCGATGGCAACAGTGACGGCCTGGTGGATGATCCCGACGATGAAGCCGGTGGCTGCACCTTCGTTTTTGAGTTCGACTATGTCGTGGACTTGAAACGGATCGTTCTGGTGGACATCGATTCCGAGTCCGTTGACTACAATTCCTTCGAATTTGGCGTTTTTATCGCCGGTGACGAAGGCGTCGACTTGGGCAACAACTCCATACAGGAAATCGACCTGACGGCCTTGTACAGTGTCGATCGCCTGGAGATTGTCTTCAGTAGCAGCGGCGCCATCGCCGAACTGGAGTTCACCGAAGCGGCCGTGCCGACCGAGAAAGCCTCTTGGGGTTCGGTGAAGGCTCAGTTCCGCAAGTAAAATTGGCGAAAATCGGAAGTTCTATCGACGCGGCGGTTGGGTTCGGCCTAACCGTTGCGTTTTTTTTACACAATGATGGATCAGGTTTCCATACCGTTCGGCAACAAGAACGCCTGCTCGAAAAAACTGGTGGGCGAGGGAGGATTCGAACCTCCAGGGAAATAAATTTCCACCAGGCATAAATAGTCTGACGCGTTTGCCAATTTCGCCACTCGCCCAAATATTGAATAACCTTATCCACTCAATCTGAGGATAATTGCCTTGGCGGTCAATGCGAACATTCGTAAAGCACGGGCCGCAGTCGCTTGCCAGATAAGAACGATCGTACTATTGTGTCGTCATGACCAAAGGCGAAGACACCAAGCAAGCCATCCTTGAACGGGCCTCCCAGCTCGCCAGCCGGATCGGTTTGGAGACTCTCACCATCGGCCGCCTGGCCACGGAAATGGGGCTCTCCAAAAGCGGCCTATTTTCCCATTTCGGGTCCAAAGAGGCGCTGGAAGTCCAGGTTCTGGAATTCACGGCCCAGGATTATCGCGCCAAGGTGGTCGTGCCGGCTTTCCAGATGAAGCCGGGGCTGCCGCGCATCCAGGCGTTGTTCGACAACTGGCTCGACTGGGTCACGATCAATACCCAGGAGGGAGGCTGCCTCTTTGTGCAGGCGGCCACCGAACTGGACGACCGGCCCGGCATGCCCCGCGACTACATGGAGAAGTGGCAGCAACTTTGGTTTGAGACCCTGGCCGAGGCCGCGCGCCGGGCCATCAACGAAGGACATTTGCGCGCCGACCTGGATTGCGATCAGTTCGCCTTCCAGTTCAATGCCATCCTGTTTGGTTACCACAATTCGCAACGCATGTTGAAAGACCCGCGCGCCGAAGGCTATGCCCGTGCGGCAATAGCCGGCCTATTGGCCCATAGCCGGGCCTGAACTCCCATCGCATAGAGGCACAGAATGAATTCCGAGACTGAAGTTTTGACTCTAGAAAAAAGCACGAACGTACGTATTAATATTCCATCTCCAATGCGCTCTGGGTTCAAGTTGCTGTCGCGAGTGGCTCCAGGATTAGCCGCCAAAGTGGCCATCGGGATCTTCCTGCACCCGCGCGGCGCGAGGCCTCTGCGTCCCTCCGAAAAAAAGCTGTTGGGCGAAGCCACGCCATTCCGGATCAAGGCCGAAGGGTATGACCTGCCGGCCTGGTCGTGGGGCGATGGCCCGACCGTTCTGCTGCAGCACGGTTGGGGCAGTCGGGGTAGCCATCTGGGGATGTTGGTGGAGCCGTTGATCAAGGCCGGTTACAGCGTCGTGACCTACGACGCACCGGCCCACGGGCAAGCATCGGGGCGGACCACAAACGCCTTCGAAGTGGGGCGCGTTGTTCTACAACTCACGCGCAAACTGGGTGGCGTGCATGCGGTTATCGGGCACAGCATTGGTTGCAGCGCCAGTGGCTTTGCCATGCGGGCCGGAGCACCGGTCCAGCGCGCGGTCTTTCTCAACCCGCCTCACGAAATGGAATCACATACAGCACAATTCGCCGCGGCCCTGGGATTTACCGACAAAGTTTTTGCTCGCATCAAGACGAATTTCGAAGCCACCGCCCAAGGCCTCTGGACCGACTTCGAGCCGGAAAGTCTTGCCCGTGGGCAGAAGGCGCCCCTGCTGGTGATCAGCGACCGCGATGACCGCACGGTTCCCTGGCGCGGAGGACAGGCCATTGCTGAGGCCTGGCCGGACGGAGAGTTCCACCAGACAACGGGGCTGGGTCACTTGCGGGTTCTGAAAGATGCGGCGGTGATTGAGCGGGTAGTCGAATTTCTTGAAAGTCCGCGGTCATAATGGTACAGTGATCGTCGCCGCAGTTGGGGGATTGCGGCTCCAAGCGAGAGCAGGACTCGCCCATCATATTGCCTGCACACCCATACATTCCCCGGATACCGAAAGGAAGGACTCGCTATGAGACCATTCCGTTTTTTCGCCATCCTGTTGAGTGTCATGATTTTGGTCGTCGGTTGCAGCACCGAGCGCACCACCGCCCCGCCGCCTGAACCATTCCCGGACCAAAGCAGCCTCATTCGTGATCAGGCCACCGCTGAAATTCTTGCGATGACCGGTTGGCCTCTGGACAAAAACGAGGTGCCGCCGCAAGCGGACCCGGACAAATCATTCAATCTCATCGTCGACTATGATTGTCAGGAAGTGGCCCCGGGCATCATGCATTACCGTTGGGAAGTGCGCGTCGGTTGGGCTGCAGAAGACGTCATTGCCCTGCACCGCGTGGTGAAGGAAGGCCGGCGTGGTCGCCCGATCCGCACCAAGAAGACCATGTTCCTGCAGCACGGCGACGCCAAGGATTTCGCCGGCATGTTCCTGCCCGGAACTCTCTCCGAGACCACCCCGGATGACTTCGGCGCCGCGGTCCACTGGGCCCGTGAAGATGTCGACGTCTGGGGCATCGACCAGGCCTGGACCCTGGTGCCGGCCGAGACCGTCGACCTGAGTTTCATGGCCGACTGGGGCCTGGATAAGCAATACCAGGACCTGGACACCGGCGTGGCCATCGCTCGCCTGTTGCGCCTTTTCACCGGCAACGGCTTCGGCAAGATGAACCTGTTGGGCTACAGCAGTGGCTCGGGCACCGGTTATGCTCTGGTCAACGCCGAAACCCAGCGGCCGCCCGGATTGCGCCAAATCGGTGGCTGGATCCCGGTTGATTACAGTCCGATCTCGGACAATGAGGAATGGAACGAGAGTCAGAACTGCCTCGCAATCGCAGAATACCAAGGCTTAATCGACAACGGCGAATTCGGGTATTTCGTGGGCTTCGACTTCCTGGGCGTGTTGGCCCGTGACAATCCCGATGGCGGTTCGCCGGCTTTCCCTGGCTTCACCAACCTGCAGGCCGCCATGTTTGTCGGCGCCGGTCAGATTTTTATCGGCGACATCCACTACCTTGCCGGTATCTGGGAAAACGGCCTGCCTGTCGATTTCATCCACACCACGGTGCCCAGGTGGCTCGACTTCATGGTCGCCGGTATGCCTTGGGAACCCGTGCAATTCATGCTCGACTACAGCACTTGGAGCTGCCGTGATACGGACGTGGCCTGGGATGACCACTACAGCGATATCACCTTGCCGGTGCTCAATGTGGCGGCCGCCGGCGGCCTCGGGCCCACCACACACTACAATCTGAGTCTGTTGGGCAGCGATGACATCACCGACCTCAACCTTCAGTTGAGGCCCGATGACGAAGTGCTGTTCGACTTCGGGCACATCGATCTGTGGATCGCCGACTCGGCGCCGGAGTTGGTCTGGGATCCCATCCTGGAATGGGTTGAGGAGCATACGCCGAACCGTGGGCATCGCGGCCACCGGCGGGATCGAGACTAGGCTGAGCGCAAAATGCTGACCAGGCGCTGATGGTTTTCGCGAATTGAAGAAAACCACCGGGGTGCGTATTGCCGCCGTGCTTCACCAAGTATCGGTGGAGACGCACCCCGGAATCATCAGCGCCAGCGCCAATCCCAATAGACCCGGGTAAAGCGGGTCCAAAACCAAAGAACGGAACCATCCGTATCATTCCGCATTTCAATGCGGACTCTTTCTTTCATCAGCAACTTGCACAAATCCCGGAAAAACAATAAGGTCCCGTAGCTTGGACCATGAACATGTTTTCAACGAATTGAACGCGGTATTCACAAGGAGACGGGATGTACCCAAGCCCAGCTAAAATGTGGCTTCTACCCTTGGTCGTACTCACGATCGTATGGGGTTTGGCAGCCGCACCCACCAGCCACGCCGGCGATCTCGATCAGGTCCTGTTGGCGAGCGCTGATCGGGCCGTATTGGCCCAGGCCTCTCAGCAGAAAATTGACCGCGTCGTCGACGAGACCAATAGTCTGGAAACGGACTACAAACAGGTCATGAAACAACTGGACGGCCTGGCGGTGTACAACGACTACATCCAACGCCAGATTGCCAGCCAGGAAGGGGAATTGGCCACGCTGCGGGAATCCATGGATCAAGTCGGCGTTGTCGAACGCCAGATCATGCCGCTGATGATCCGCATGCTCGATGGCCTCGACAAATTCATCGAGTTGGACCAGCCGTTCCTGCTCGAAGAACGCAATAATCGGATCAACCGCTTGCGTGCCCTGATGGAACGCGCCGATGTCACCTTGGCCGAAAAATTCCGCTCGCTGACTGAGGCCTTCCAGATTGAAAACGACTTCGGCCGCACCATCGAGATTTACAAGGACGCCCTGGTCATCGACAACGCCACGCTCGAGGTGAACGTGCTGCGTCTGGGCCGCATTGGTTTGTATTACCAAACCAACGACGCTGCGGCAACTGGCCGTTGGGACGCCTCCACCGATCAGTGGTTGGCGCTGACCGACGGCGGTTCGCGCAACCAGGTGCGCCGCGGTATCCGCATCGCGCGCAAACTGGTGGCCCCGGATCTGCTCCTGCTCGAAGTGCCGGCGCCGGAGGTGGTCAAATGATGAAGCGCGTCTTCACACTCATGCTGTTGTTGCTCATCGCCGTTCCGGTCCTGGCCCAGGACGAAGCCCAAAGCCTGGACGCGTTGCTGAAACAAGTCCAGGACGGCAGTTCCAGCGACAAGGCCTTGCACCGCCAACGGGAGGCCGACTTCCGCGCCGCCAAGGACCAGCAGGCAACGCTCCTGGCCGACGCCAAAAAACAATTGCGCGCGGCCGAGAAACGCAGCGAGCAGCTTGAAAGTACATACAACGCCAATGACTTGCGTATTGTCGAGGTCACCGAACAACTGGACCGCCGTCTGGGCTCGATGAAAGAACTCTTCGGCGTCATGCAGCAGGTGACGGGCGATACCAAGGGCCTGTTGGACAACTCCCTGACCAGCGCCCAGTTTCCCGACCGTGGCGCATTCCTGATGCGCCTCAACGGCAAGTTGGCCTCGGATTCGGCCCTGCCGACCATTGAAGAAATCGAGCACCTCTGGCTCCTGCTGCAGCAGGAAATGACCGAGACGGGAAAAATCGTCAAGTTCCCCGCCAAGGTCATCGCCGCCGACGGCCAGGAACAACAGCAGGATGTCGTGCGCATCGGCGGGTTCAACCTCGTTTCAGCGGCGGGCTATCTGCAGTACACCCCGGAAACCGGCAACCTTTCAGAACTGAGCCGCCAGCCCCAGGGACGTTTCACCAAAACGGCGAGCGCCTTGGCCGGTGCCACATCTGGCAGCGTCGTCTTCGGCGTGGATCCGACCCGCGGCCAAATCCTGGCCACCTACCTGGATCGCCCCAGCCTGGTCGAACGCATTGCCCAGGGTGGTTTGGTGGGTTACGTGATCATTGGCCTGGGTATCATCGGTTTGTTGCTGGCCCTCGAACGCTTGATCAGCCTGACGCTGATTGGCAGCAAAGTTTCGGCCCAGCTGAAAAACAAAACACCCAACGGAGGCAATCCTCTGGGGCGCGTTTTGCTGGTGGCCGAAGAACAAAACAGCGCCGATGTGGAAACACTCGAGTTGAAGCTCGGCGAGGCCATCTTCCGCGAGATGCCCAAGCTGACCCGCTCGCTGTTGTTCATAAAGATCATCAGTGTGGTGGCGCCGTTGCTGGGCCTGTTGGGCACCGTGACTGGTATGATTGTCACCTTCCAGGCCATCACCCTGTTTGGCACGGGCGATCCCAAGCTCATGGCCGGCGGCATTTCCCAGGCCCTGGTCACCACGGTGTTGGGCCTGACTGTGGCCATCCCGGTTGTGCTGCTGCACACCCTGGTTTCAGGGCGCAGTAAGGGCATCATGCACGTGCTGCAGGAGCAAAGCGCCGGCATCGTCGCGACCCGCTCGGGACAGGGGAGCTAGGCCATGCAGTGGCTCTTTGACGCCTACATCGCCATCCGTGATTTCATGGAGCTCGGGGGACCGGTGCTCTATGTGATCGCCATGGTCATCCTGTGGATGTGGGTGCTCATCCTGGAGCGCATCATTTATTTCCGGACGGCGCACCACCAGCACGTGAGTGCCGAAAGTGCCGTTTGGTTGGCCCGTCAGGAGCGCACTTCGTGGCACGCGACTCAGGTCCGCGCGGGCATGGTATCGCGCATCACAGTGGCGGCACACGGTTCCATTCCCATGATCAAAACCATGGTGGCGCTGTGCCCCTTGCTCGGATTGGTGGGCACGGTCACCGGCATGATCGATGTTTTTGACGTGTTGGCCATTGCCGGCACGGGCAACGCGCGCTCCATGGCCGCAGGTGTTTCCAAAGCCACGATCCCGACCATGGCCGGGATGGTGGGCGCTCTTTCGGGCGTTTTTGCTGCGGCCTTGATTTCGCGATCGGCCGCCAAAGCGGTCAAGAATCTCGACGATGTTTTTGTCGCCGATTGATGAGGAAGATTTATGCGCAATAGAATGATGGCCTGGCAACAGGAAGACGAAGATCAGGAGATCAACATCACGCCGATGCTCGACGTGGTGTTCATCATGCTCATCTTCTTCATCGTCACCGCTTCGTTCGTCAAAGAGGCGGGCATCGATGTGAACAAGCCTGAGGGCCAAACCGCTCAGGCCAAGGAAAAGGCCAACATCCTGATCGCCATCGACAGCGAGGGCGCCATCTGGATTGATCGCCGTCAGGTCGACCCGCGGGCCGTGCGGGCCAATATCGAACGCCTGCATGCCGAAAACCCACAAGGCACGGTGGTCATTCAGGCCGACCGCGACGCCCGCACCGGCGCCTTGGTGCAGGTGATGGATGCCGCCCGCCAGGCTGGCGTTTACGACGTGGCCATTGCCGCAGACAACGGCGGTCCTTGACATGAAAAGTGTGCTGACCAGATACGCAACGGCCATCGGTTTGGGCATTTTGGTGACCATTGCGGTGCTGTTCACCATGCAGGTGTTGATCGCCCAGCCCCAGGCCAAGTTGGACGAATCCGGGCAGCGTCATTTTGTGGATTTTGTACGCGTGCAACGTGAAGAAACCGTGCAGCGCACCGAGCGCCGTCGCGACAAACCGGTGGCGCCCGACGCGCCGCCCCAGGCCGCCATCCAGCCACGGGTGGATTCTCTGGACGACACCCAGGTGGCGGTGGCCATTCCCACGGCGCCCGTTGATGTGGGCGTTGATATGTCCATCGCCGGCTTGAACCTGGTGGCCAGCGATGGCGACTATTTGCCGATCGTGAAGATTGCGCCGGTGTATCCGGCCTCGGCCCGGGCGCGCGGCATCGAAGGCTCCTGCCTGGTCGAATACACCGTGACCACGACCGGTTCGGTGAAAGAGGCGCGGGTGGTCGAGGCGAACCCGCCCGGCATATTCAACAAGGTGTCCATCGCTGCGGCGATGAAGTTCAAGTACCGCCCCCGGGTTGTCGACGGCGAGCCGATCGAGGTCTATGGGGTGCGCAACCTGTTCCGCTACGAACTGGAGCGTTGATTGAAACGGCTGCGATGCACAAAATTATGGCTTCTGCTGGCCCTGGGCCTGTTGGCTGGCAACGCTTTGGCCGCAGCTCCCAAAGCCCGGCCCCTGCGTGAGGTCGTGTACGAAAGGCTGAATCAGGCTCAGGAAGCCACCGAAGCCGAAAATTGGGTCAAGGCCTTCGAGCAATTGGGCCGGGTTGAGCGCATGAAAGATCTTGCGTCCCACGAAAAAGCACAGCTCTACACGAGCTACGGCTACACCTATTTCAGCCAGGAAAAATACGCCGAAAGTGCGTCTTCATACGAACAGGTTTTGGCGCAGGAAGAGTTGTCCGACGCCTTGCGCACCAGCACCCTCTACACTTTGGGGCAGCTGCATTTTCACCTCGAAAACTTCGACACCGCCGTGGGTTTTCTGAACCAGTGGCTGGAAGTGGCCAACAATCCCGGCCCCGAGCCGTTCATTTTGAAGGGCCAGGCGTTGTATCAGATGGGCCGGCTGGAAGAAGCCGCCGAACCGGTGCGCCGAGCCATCGCCGTGGCCGAGTCGCGAGACAAGAAAGTGCGGGAGAACTGGTACGCCTTGCTGCGGGTCATCTATTTCGAGACCAAGGATTACGACAAGCTGCTGGATGTTCTGGCAATCCTGGTCGCGGAGTATCCGGCCAAGGAATACTGGATGCATCTGGCCGCGGCCTTTGGCGAGATGGACGATACGAACCGGCAACTGGCTGCCTATGAAATGGCCTACGCCCAGGGGTATTTGAAGTCGTCTACCGAGATCGTTTTGTTGTGCCAATTGTTGCTGCAGGCCGAAGTTCCCTATCGGGCCGGCGTGCTCTTACAGGAAGGGCTCGAATCCGGCACGGTCACCAGCAACGCCAACAACTGGCGCCTGCTGTCCCAAGCCTGGATTCTGGCTCAGGAACACGACGCGGCCATCGTCAGTTTGGGCAAGGCCGCCGAGTTGTCGGATGACGGCGAGCTCTATGCCCGCATTGCCCAGTCCTACGCGAATTTGAACCGCTGGGAATTGTCGACCGAAGCGGCCAAAACAGCCTTGGCAAAAGGCGTGAAAAACCCGCAGGATTTGCAGATGATGCAGGGCATGGCATTCTTCGAGCTGGGCCGTTATTCCGAAGCGAAATCGGCTTTTTCGGAGGCGCAGAAGTCGGAGAAAGGCCGTGAAACGGCTTCGCGTTGGCTGGCCTATGTGCAGCGGGAAGAAAAACGTCTGCGAGAATTGGGCATCGATCCCTGATCGCACCACATTTTTCTTACTCGCCGAAGTATTGATTCCTTATATTCATCATTATCTGCAGTATGGCTATCATAAACTTGGGGGAATTCCATGCGCGCCACGCCATCAGGACTATTCGCGGCATTTGCTTTGATCACTGCCCTTTTGTTGAGCTCTCCTTCACTCACAATGGCAGCCGGATTCGTCAAGGTGGGGACTTTTGGGTTCAATTGGGAAGGCATCCACAACGGTTCTCGCCAAACGGCCATGGGCAGTGCCGACATGGCAGGCGCCCAGGGCCCTTCGGCCATTCTGCTGAACACCGCTCCACTGCCGACGATCGATGGGGTGGATGTTGAATATGGTCGATCGAAGCTTTATCTCGATGTCGACCATGAAACCATGGGGATGTCGGCGTCTTGGCGTGGGCTTCAGGTCAACTATGTGCGCGCGCAATTGCTGACTGATCCGATGCTTATACGCACGGCCTATCAGCCGGAAGGCACCGGCGAGTATTTTGAAATGACATCGGAGATGAAGGTTCTTGGGGCCAGCTATGATATCGGCCAGCATCTTGAACCCAGTGGGCATTTGGCGTGGACGATCGGCGCCGCCTGGCGGCGTTACGATGGTTCCTTGGCAGATTTTGAATACGGTGAAAGCACGTATGATGTGGGCACGTCGTTGCGTTGGCGGGTGAATCATGCCCGTGGCTGGACCGATTTCAAGGGCGGCTTTTGGGTCATGAACCAATCGGGCAAATCCGTCGCGTTTGACGAACGCGAATCAAGCCTGCCGGAGGCCTCACGGTATGGGCTGTCGGCCGAGTCAGTGATCAACTCCCGGCACAGCAACCAGGAAATGCTGCGGGTGGTCGTGGCCTACGCCGAGGCAAACTACGACAGCTATTTTTACGAAGATCAGGACCATCTGGGGGCCGAGTTGACGGCTCTGGATCTGGTGTCTGTGCGGGCGGGGAACAACTCGCGCCTGGGCGATAGCAACAGCTGGGGAGTGGGGTTGCGGGTTGCTCGCCCCTTCATGGGGCCGGTGGCCCTGACCTTGGACTATGGCCGATTCGACACGGGGTGGCGGTGGAATGAGATGTGGTCGGCCCGTGCGAACTTCCGGTTTTAAAGGCGAGCATCGGCTGCAGCGCAAAAATAAAGGCCCGCGATTCCCAGGAATCGCGGGCCTTTTTCGGTCCTGAAGTTTTAGAAACTCCGGCGAATTTCCATACCAAAGGTGCGCGGCTCGTTCAGGAAGCCGGTCAGGTTGTTGAAATCGATGCCGCCGGTGCGCGACAGGTTGTCGGTGATGTTGCGTCCAAAGGCCGCCACTTCCCAGGCCCGGTCGTAGGTGGTGTAGCCCACCCGCAAGCCGCCCTCAACCAGGGCGTCTTCAGTGAACTCGACCGACTCGTAAAGGAAAAAGCTGACTTCGCTGCGGTAAGCCCAGTCGGTGAACAGGAAGACTTCGCCGTTGTCGCCAGCCGGTTGGGCCGCGCGCAGGGTGACGTTGAAGACCCATTCCGGAGCGTTGGGCAGGCTGTTGCCGTCGATGGACACGGTCCAGGGATCGGAGAAGTCGCCGGGGGTGCCCGGATTGGCCGTGGGATCGAGAACCGTCAGACCAGCAGCGCCACCGGGGGTCACGGCCAGGTTCGGATCCTTGATCTCGGTCTTGTTGTAGCTCGTGCCCAGGGTGATCAACACCTGGCTGGTGGGCAGCCATTCAAATTCGGCTTCGAAGCCCATGCCGGTGGTTTCTTCGGCATTCAGCAGGCGAGTCGCGTTGGTGGAACCACCGACGGCGGTCAACTGCTGGTCGTTCATGATGTAGGAGAACAGGCTCACGTTTGCACGGGCCTTGCGTCCCAGGTTGGTCTTGGTGCCGATCTCGTAGCTGAGAATTTTTTCCGTTTCACCAACGGTGACTTCGTTGCCGAACAGCAGGCGTCCCTGGAAGCTGGGAGCGCGGAAACCGCGGGCAACCCGGCCGTAGACGTTCATGTCGGCGTTCACATTGTACAGGCCGTTGACATCCCAGCTGACAAAGTCGGCGTTGCGGCGCATGGTGATGGGTGCCACGGTGCCGCCACCGATGGGAGACATCGTGCGTTCGGCCATGAAATCCTTGGTCTCGTCGGAGAAACGCACGCCGCCAGAGGCCGTGAATTTGTCGGAAACCTGATAGTCCAAGGTGCCAAAGATAGCGGTCACGCTGGTTTGTTGCTCTTGGTGGGCATCGCCGTTCTTGGCTCCACCACCGAGGGTGTCGTAGTTGAACGTATCGATCTCC
>JADGEP010000210.1:0-1059 GCA_016744275.1 Candidatus Krumholzibacteriia bacterium
GGTCATGGCTACCAGGCGGGCATCCCGGTTGCCAAGCAGGAACCCAGCCCGGATACAATCTTCAGCCAGGGCCCGGCCGCAAAACAGCAATTGAACCTCGGCTGCGGCAGAGGATTGCACCACTGAACCCAGCATTTTCGCCCGGTCATTCTGGCCTGGACCCAAACCCAGCAGTTGCAGCACATCGCCGGATTGGCGAGCCATTGCCAGGCTGCCACCGTCGGCGCTCACCAGATAGTGGTGATCCAGATACGGGGTGGCTTCGCCAAATCGCCACTGTTGCCACCGGGAAAGAGAAGATCTCTGTTTTGAGTCCAGGGCTGGACTTTCCACCAGGTCGATGGGTGACCCCTTGGCGAAAACGCATTTCAACCAGGTCAATACGCCCCGCACAAATTGCCGCGTCGGAGCCGGGATCGGCGGCTGTTTGCGGCCGTAAGCGATGCGAATGGGGCCCAGATCCTTGGCGCCGATTTTTAGGTAGAGGGCATGCATCGATGGGCTTTGCCCGGTGGAGAGGCTCAACTCAAAACGGTCCCGGCGCATGGTCAAAAACTGATTGGCGATTCCCTGACGGCGCCAAGCGGGATCGACATAAAAGTCGATACCAAAAGCGGCGTCCATTTTTTGCCCAGCGAGGGAAACACCCTGGATCACGTGGGGGCAGACGGCAACAAGTTGGCCGGCGTGCCGGCAGGTTGAGATGTGAACACCATGGGGGTTCGAAAAGTATAGCCAGAGGATCCGCTCCGGGTGGGCTTGGAATGAATTTTCCCCAAACCCGGCTACCACGAAGGCGCGAATCTCGTCAAAGTCGTCGACGGTGGCCCACCCAAATTGCAGATCACTGTTCATGTTGAACACATTCGGAGCTCATTCCGATCCCGCACTTCCATGCATCAGAAACGGTTCAGGGCGGACTTGACCATGCTTTTCCACAGTCTGAGATCCTGCGGTCGGTGAGAAAGGGCCTTCCGATAATGCTGACGGGCTTCCTGCTTGCGTCCGACTGACGAGAGCCAATTGGCATTGGTCGTCAGGGAGTGGGCCCAGGAATGG
>JADGEP010000210.1:1069-6882 GCA_016744275.1 Candidatus Krumholzibacteriia bacterium
CCGCTTTCGAAATCCGGTCCGGGTGTTCGCGTATAAACTTCTCCAGCAATTTGAAAAAATTCTCCATGCGTTCGCCGGTGCGGTTGGACATCTGCCCTTCCCAAATTCTGTACTCCACGAAAGTATCCGGTACGTAGAGGAAGTCATAGTCGAGGGAGATGCGCAGCCAAAGGTCATAGTCGATAGCCATTCTGAGCGACTCATCAAATCCGTTCATGCGCTCCATGACAGGGCGCGGAATGAGGGTCGTATTGAAGGTGACAAAGTTGTCGACCAGCAGTTTTGCGGTGATCTGGCCACTGTGCCGTTGCACCGGCGAGGCGGGCTTGCGGTTGCCCTCGTTGTCGATCAGGATGATGTCACCATAGACAACGCCCAATTCGGGATTTTCCAGCAGCAGGGGAACCTGTTTGCTCAGTTTGTTGGGCAACCAACGATTGTCAGCGTCACAAAAGGCGATCAACTCGCCGCGGGATTCGGCATAGCCGCGGTTCTTGGCGACCGTCTGTCCCATGTTTTTCTGGTGCACGACGGTGACCCGGGGATCATCTTCATAGCGCGCCAGAACGGCCTTCGTATCATCTTCGGAACCGTCATTGACGACAATGATTTCCAGATTTTTGTAGTCCTGGCTGAGCACCGAATCGACAGCTTCGGCCACATAGTGGGCCATGTTGTATGAGGCGGTAATAACAGAAACAAGAGGCGTGGAATTCATGGACTGTCCTCGGTGGGTTCGGATCCCGACCAATACGATTCACCCGGGCCGACATGCAATCCGAGCTTCGCTCTGAGCTTGAGCACCAGATATTCTGCGCCACAGAGAAGCCATTGCAATTGGGTCATGTCTGCCGGGGCATGGTATCGGGGCATCAAATACCGGTCAATTGGTGTTTGGGTTTCTTGGTAGGCCAAATAAGACCCTTGATAATATTCGGCCACCATTTTTTTAACCGTAGGGTCAAAATCGGCCGGGCCGCCTTGTGGGTAGCAAAACCAGGGCACTGGAAACCCGAGTTCCTGCTGCAGGTGAGCCTGCGAATCGCGAATCTCGATTCTGGCCTCTTCGGCGGGCACTCTGGTCAGGATCGGGTGGGTCACGGTGTGGGCGCCGATAAGCATGCCACCGGCAACCATTTCCCGAATCTGATCCCAATTGCAAGGCGCGTATGGGGCCGGTGCGCTGGCCGGTAAGGGGCAACCGAAAGTGGCGGCCAACCCGTCCAGAATGGCGTGGGTCTCTCTCTCCTTCAGAAATCGGCAACGGTCAGCCAAAGTGTTCCAGGCGGCGTGCCTGCGGGCGTCGTCGCTGAGGTCGAGAGATTGAAGCGTGCCGAGGATTTCCACTTCCCACACTTTGTCCTGCGCTTGTCCCATGAGCCAGGACAGTTTGTCCCACCAGAACCAATTGGTGCCGGCGACAAAGCCGGTGGTGGTGAAAAGCATGGCGGGAATCCGGTTTTCCTTAAAAATGGGCAAGGCGTTCTCGAAACAGTCGAGATAGCCATCGTCAATGGTGACGACCACGGGGCAGGGGCCGGAGCGGTGCCCATCGAGAGATTCCAAATGGGCGTCAGGGGTGGCAACAGTGTAGCTGCCCTTGATGATGGCCATGTGCTCGCGCAGTGTTTTCTGATTGATGCGCCCGGGCAGGCTCAGATCGTCCGGGGCGAAACGGTGGTACATCAATGAACGCACGTGATGGCGCGTCAGCAGGCGGCATCCGGCCTGAAAGCCGGGCACAGACAGGAGAAGTTTTCTCAGAGATTGTTTCATGGATGATGCCGTTCTGCCGATAGCAAAAAGCTGCGGCACCAGGATTGTTCTGGGTAATGGGTCAGCTCGATAAAAAGATCGGCCGAGATCGCTCCAATTTATAGGAATACAGGTGTTTAGTCACTGCAATTTTTCAATTGATGGCCTATGTTGAGCGTCTTGAATAGGCGCGCCGTGGGTGGAACCATTCAGACGAGGAAAACGGAAATTGGCCGGTAAGCAACCCCTGAAAATTCTCTTTTGCATCGACGCCATGGCCTGCGGCGGAACCGAGCTGCAGCTCAAGGGACTTATTGAGCGTTTGGACCGGACCCGGTTTCAGCCGGTGCTCTGCACGATCCGGCCGTCGAATGCGGAATTCGAACCTGAGAATTGCGAACGATTGCGATTGGATGTGCCGCGCCTGGTCAGCCCCGGAGGGATTGTCAGCATCGTGAAGATGGCTTCATGGCTGCGCAAAAATGATGTCGCCATCGTGCAAACATTCTTTCAGGACGCGACAGTCTTTGCTGGTGTTGCGGCCTGGTTGGCGCGGACTCCATGCCGGATGGCAAGCTTTCGGGACATGGCGTTCTGGGCCGGTAGCCGCGAGACAGGGCTCACGAAAAAAGTCTACGCCTTGATGACGGATTTTGCGGCAAATGCGCAAGCGGTCAAAAATCATTTTGTGAAACGTTTTGGTGTGCGAGCTGAGCGGGTGACCGTCATTCCCAACGGGATCGATGCCGCGGCGCTTCAATGGCTCGAACACCCCGGGCCCACCACTGATGTGGTGATCGTTGGCAATCTCAATCGCCGGGTGAAGCGCACCGATCTCTTCATCCGTGCGGCGGCGAAGGTGGCGGCGACCCGTCCGGAAATCCGTTGGCATGTGGTGGGTGATGGTGAATTTCGACCAGAACTTGAGGCGTTGGCGGCCGAATGCGGTCTAGGAGACAATGTCGTCTTTGCCGGCCGCCTGACTGATGTGCCGTCCTATTTGGCGAAAATGCAGATCGCCGTACTTTGTTCGGATTCTGAAGGGTTCAGCAACGCCATTCTGGAATACATGTTGATCGGTTGTGCGGTCATCGCGACCGACGTTGGTGGCAATCCGGAATCGGTGCTGCACGAAAAGACCGGTTTGCTGGTGCCCGCCGATGATGCTGAGGCCTTGGCCGCAGCCCTGGAGCGGATGGTTGCCGATCCTGAATTGCGGCAAAAATATGCGGCGGCTGCCAGGGCGTTTGTCGTGGAAACTTTTGATTGGCCTCAATGCGTGCGGGCGCACGAAGACTTTTACGAGCAGTGCCTGCGATAGCGTTTGGAGAAATGGAAATGCGCATACCCGACAAAGTGGTGGCTTCGGTATTTGAGCCCTTGTGGGATCGATACGAAGGTAGCCTGCGGCTGAAAACCCTGACGAAGCTGAACGATTCGCAGTGGCAGTCACCGGCAGCATATGCCGAACATCAGAATGAGCTTTTGCGCCGCGTGATTACCCACGCCGTGGCGACCTGCCCGTTTTATCAAGAGCGGTTTACCGCCGCTGGCATCGACCCCGCCAAGGTGTCTTCCATTGCTGACCTGGCCGGATTGCCGCTGTTGACCAAGGCGGATGTGCGCGAGAACCAGTCGCGCTTGATCTCTTCGAGATATGAAAAATCCCAGTTGGTCTTGGCCAAGACCGGCGGCTCGACGGGCATCTCTTTGGAGATCTTCTGTGACCGACAGGGAGTCGAAATGCGCCAGGCCGCAGCCTTACGGGCTGATGAGTGGTCGGGTTGGCGTCTGGGACAACCGATGGCGGCCATTTGGGGCAACCCGCCGGTCCCCAGAACCTTTCGCAACCGAATGCGCAAGTTGTTGAAAGACCGCATCATCTATCTCGATACGATGCGCATCGATTCGGCGGCTATTGACAATTTTCTGGGCGAATGGGAAGCCACCAGGCCCGGCCTGCTGTATGGCCATGCCCACAGCATTTTTATCCTTTGCGAAGCATTGCGCGATCGGGGCCTCACCCTCAACCCCACCGGCATCGTGGCCACCAGCATGATGCTCATTGAGTCGGAGCGGCGGGTGATTGAAGAGGTCTGCGGCATCAAAGTCACTAATCGATACGGCTGCGAAGAAGTCAGCCTCATCAGTTGTGAGTGCGAAGAACATCGCGGTATGCATTTGAATGCGGACCACAACATTATTGAATTTCTGCGGGACGATGGCACTCCGTGCGCACCAGGTGAAGATGGCCGCATTGTGGTGACGGAGTTGATCAATTTTGGCATGCCCATGATCCGCTATGAAGTGGGGGACCGCGGTGTGCCCAGCGACCGGACCTGCGCCTGTGGGCGAGGCATGCCGTTGATGGAGCATGTCACCGGTCGTGTGGCCGATTTTCTGGTGGCCACCGATGGTGCGCGAGTCGCCGGCATTTCGATTATTGAAAATACCCTGACAAAATTGCCAGGCATCGTGCAGATGCAGGCTGTTCAGGAGGAACCCCGACTGGTCAAAGTGAATGTCGTGCGGGGCGATTCCTACGGCGCCGATACGGAGCAGGGCTTGCGCCAGTCGATGAAGGGTTTTCTGGGTCAGGACGTGGAAATCCAGATCGAACAGGTCTCCCAAATACCCCAGGAGTCATCGGGCAAATACCGATTCACCATTTGCCGCCTCAAGGACCAGGCCACCAAATAGGCGCCATCTGGTCTGGTTCGACCGTGTTTTTCCGTCTGATATCACCAAAAATCCATATAAATTGCTGATATGATGGCAGATAGTAGTTTTTTGCCCTTATTTGCACTTTGAGAGCATTTGATGCAAATAAAGGGCACAAAAGGTCAAAACATGGGTTGCGAAATGGTGCCCGCTCTGCTATTATCATAGTCTGCTCAATTGGGGATTGAAGCAAAACTGCGCATCATGTGCACCGGAGTGAGGATGGATTCCAACTCCGAGCATACGTATATACTGTCAGGAACGGTGTTTTAATGAAGTCCGTGTTCAATTTTAGGCTTTGGCTGGTTGTCTTTTTGCTCACCATGATGTGGGCGATTCCGACTCTGGCCCAGGTTTCCGACGATTTCAGTGCTCCGGCGCTGAACACAGGGCTGTGGACCACCGTTGACCCCGTGGGCGACAGCAGCTTCAGTCAGGGAAATGGCCGGATGATCATTTCAGTCCCTGCGGGCACCAATCATGATTTGTGGACAACGGGGAACAATTCGGCGCGCCTGATGCAGCCGACGGCGAATCAGGATTTCGAACTGGAAGCGAAATTCGAATCAGCGCCCTCGCTGCAGTACCAAATTCAAGGCCTCCTTGTTGAGCAGGACGCCAGCAACTATATCCGCCTGGATTATTACCACGATGGCAATGGCCTATTCATCTATGCCGCAGGTTTTATCAACAATGCGCCGACGAATTTCGGTGTCGCCAACTTGCCCACCGACGATTTTCTCTACCTGCGCCTGAAACGCACCGGCAATGCCTGGGAGGCCCAGTATTCGGTCGATGGGACCAACTGGTCGCTGATCTTCATTTTTAATCACACCCTGACGGTCAACAGTACGGGCGTGTTTGCCGGTAACGTGGGTACGCCGGCGCCGGCTTTTGACGCCGTGGTGGACTACTTCTTCGAAACAGCCAGCCCCATCATTCCTGAAGATGGAGGCGTGGTGGATGTGACTCCCCCCGTCATTTCCAATGCCGTCATCAATCCTGCGGTGACTTCGACCCAAGTGACCTTTTTGACTGACGAGCCTTCCCTGGGGCGCGTCTCGTACGGTTTGACGGCTGGCTTGGAACTGGGCACCATCAGTGGCTCCGGATTCCAGATCAACCACACCATTGACTTGATGGGCTTGGCACCGGCTACGACCTACTTTCTGCAAATTGAAGCGGAGGACAGCAGCACCAATCTCACCCAGGAAGCCGTGACGCAGTTTACGACGCTGGCGCTGCCCAACGAATTGCCGACCGTGGCGCTGACGACCCCTCTGGTGGGAACCACTTTCACTGATGGCGATTCGGTCTTCATGGCCGCCACCGCTGCG
>JADGEP010000211.1 GCA_016744275.1 Candidatus Krumholzibacteriia bacterium
GTTGTCATCGATCCCGATGGCCTGATCGACGAGCCCAATGAAACCAACAACGTGTTCGCCATGCAGTACGGCTGGTCCGGAGACACGGTCTATCCTGGGCAGCCGATCCTGCGGCCGGCGCCGCCTTTTCCCGATCCCAATCACGACGTGGTCCGCGTTCTGGAGCGTGATGTCGTGGGACCGGATGGTGAAAGCGGGCCCAAGGTGCAAGTGAGTTACAAGGCGCCTGAGTGCGACGGTTGGCGGTTGGATACGGCGGTGGCCAAAGGCATCACAGAAAATGGGACCGCTGATAAGAACGCATCTGGCCGCTGGATCGGCGCCGCGGCTCTGCCCGAATCCGGCGGGCTCACCTTGCGCCTGCATGATGCCGACGTGCCGCCCATCGAGGCCTATGTGAAGACCCTGGCGTCGTCGAATTGGGGCGATGGCCGTTCGCAATACGTCCTGGCTTACGTGCCGGATGGTTTGCCGCTTTTTGATGTCGGTGTGGTGAACAACGGCAACAGCGGGGCGTATGTGGCGCAAACGGCATCGGGCCTGAATTTGGGTACGCCGACGCTGGGCCAGTGGTATGGAACGTACGCTTTGCCGGCCGGTGAAATCCTCGACCTGTACGAGGTTGATCTGGAGCCGGGTTCGTACGACATCAACCTGCAGACCATCGAGCAATTTGTGACCTTGGGCATCAGCGTGCACCCGCCGTACAACGCGGGCCACGAGCCCTGGCACAGCAAGGACGACCTCTTGGTGGGCACGCCAAATGGTTGGCAGAACGGCGAAGGCGCCAATCAATCGGCTCATGTCGAAGTTCCGGTGGGAGGAGGAGGCCGCTGGTGCGTGGCCGTTTGGAAGCAGGGCAGCGCTGATCGCAACGCTAACGCGGACTATCAGTTGCAGTTCGAGGGCTTCGCGGCCGCACCGCCGCCGGTGGTGCTTGATGGCGTTCTGGACACGTCGGGCTACGGGCCCGCGCGATCGTTGCAGACTGTGGCCACCGCTTTTGGCGACAACGATGACGGCGACGTGGCGACCGCCAACGGCTCGGAACTGGACGGCGCCTATGGCCTGATCGAAAACGGGTGGCTACATCTGATGCTGACCGGAAATCTGGAGAGCAATGGCAATGATCTGGAAATTTTCTTCGACACGCGAATCGGCGGGCAAAACCGCCTGCGCGGCGACAACAGCACCGTGGCCAATGATGCTCTCGGCCGGATGGGCGACGACGGTTCGGGAAATGGCCTGGCGTTTGATGCGAGCTTCGCCGCCGACTGGTACCTGACGGCATCCGGCCAATTGGCGGGCCCGAACCTGGACGCGGACCCCTACCTGTTGTCGGTCGCGTTTGCCGAACTGCCCGACGGTGGTGGCGGTTCAGGATGGCAACTGGGCTCGGCTTATGCCGGAGACGCGGGCCGGCTTTACGGACCCGCCCCGGAAGTGGAGAACCCCTGGGGTATCCTGGCTACGATCCGCAACAGCAATACGATCGGCGTGACGGCCGGCACCGGTCCGAGTGATGGCCTTTCGGCCGTTTTCGGAGCGGAATTCGCGATCCCATTGGAGGCCCTGGGCAACCCCACGGGCTGCATCCGGGTTTGCGCCTTCATCAATGGCCGGCTTCACGATTTTGTCTCCAACCAGGTGCTGGGCCCCCTGCCGGTGGGCACCAACAATCTCGGCGAACCGAGAAACGTGGATTTTGCGGCCATCGCCGGCAGCCAGACCTTCGAGGTCTGCACCTCGGGCGTGTCTGGGGTCGATGATGACAGGCAGGACTTGCCCGGTCGTCACACCCGGCTGTATCCGCCGGCACCGAACCCGTTCAACCCGCGCACGACGTTGGCCTTCTCACTGGCCCAACCCGCCGAGGTGGACCTGTCGGTATACGACGCGGCGGGACGCCTGGTGCGGCGCCTGATCAAAGGTGACCTCAAGGCAGCTGGCCACCACGCCGTGACCTGGACGGGTGATGACAGCCGTGGCCGCCGGATGGCTTCGGGTGTGTACTTTGTGCGGTTGCGCCATGGGGGCGATGAGTTGTTGCAGCGGGTGGTGTTGTTGAAGTAGCTCACCAACGGCTTGTAGAAGTGGTCTCGGTTGGAAATAGATCCGGCCGAGATCACCACCCTCCCTTTATTGACATCGTGTTTCCATAAATGCTAAAGTCTCCCATTCGCCAGCAATTACCGAATAAACACACCCGCCCATGTGTACCTTCTCCGCCGATGGCCCCAGTTTGAGGGCCGGTCGGTCTTCACAGCCACCGACAGGAGTCGTGACCCATGGACTTCATCAAAGACATCTTGGACTTTCAAACCCACGGTGGAGCGACGGTCTACTTTGTCATCGGCGCGGCCAGCACTCTGCTGTTTGTCTTGCGCCTGGCGGGCTCGGTATTTCTCGGTGCGGACACCGACTCGGACATGGACCTGCACGTGGATGCGGACGGGATCGAGAGCAGCACCGGGTCATTCAATCTGATTTCGGTGTTCTCCGTCACCTCGTTTCTTATGGGGCTGGGCTGGATGGGCGTGGCCTGTCGCTACGACTGGCAGCTCAGTCAGGGAGTGACCCTTGCCGCCTCGCTGGCCATGGGGTTGGCGTTGATGTTTCTGGCCGCTGGTCTGATGTATGGCATCCAGCGCCTCAAACACGAACCCCAGGCAGACCTGACCACGGCCATTGGCCATAGCGGGAAAGTTTATATGACGATTCCGGGCCAGGGAGAGGGGCGTGGCAAGGTGGAGGTTGTGGTCTCGGGGCAGCTCAAAATCTTCGATGCCATGACACGTGGGGAAGGTTTGGCGGCCTTTACGGCGGTCACCGTTGTTGAATTGGATGACAACAAAACCATGGTTGTTGAAGCCAAGAATTAGTTTTTACAGATACGAAAAATCGAGAGAAAACGTCACTAAAAACAGGGGGAGCTTATGATGAACGAATCTGTCGGCCTGCTGATGTTGATTTGCGTCGTCGTCCTGATACTGATCACAATTCTGACCTTGTTGGTGCGGCAGTACCGGCGCTGTCCATCCAACCGCATCCTGGTCAAATACGGGCGCGTTGGGGGCCAGGCGGCCGCGAAGTGTATTCACGGTGGCGCAACTTTTGTGGTGCCGCTTTTTCAGAACTACGCCTACCTCTCGCTGGAACCGATGACCATCGACATCGACCTGACCAGCGCCTTGTCGAAGAAGAACATTCGGGTCAACGTGCCTTCGACTTTTACGATTGGTATCAGCACGGATCCGACCATCATGACCAATGCTGCCGAACGTCTGTTGGGCTTGGCCGACACCGAAATCGCGTCCCAGGCGCGGGATATTATTTTGGGCCAGATGCGTCTGGTCATCGCCACGCTGTCGATCGAAGAGATCAACCAGGATCGGGAAAAATTCCTGGATTTGGTGAATAAAAATGTGGGTTTCGAGCTGAATAAAATTGGGCTCGATGTGATCAACGTGAACATCCGCGACATCACCGATGAATCCGGCTATATCGAAGCCATTGGTCGCAAAGCGGCCTCCGAGGCCATCAACCAGGCCAAGGTTGAAGTTGCGGAGCAGGACAAAATGGGCGCCATCGGTGGCGCTACTGCCGATCGGGCGAAAGAGGTCCAGGTGGCCGAACAATTTGCCCAATCCGCCATGGGCCAGAAGCAGGCCGAACGGGACAAGCGCGTGCAGGTTGCCAAACTGGAGGCCGAGGGTATTACCGGTGAAGCCGCCGCTCAGCGCGAACAGGACATCGCCACGGCCGAGCAGCAATCGCTGGCCGCCCAGGGCTCGAAGAATGCCGATGCCGAAATGCGCATCAAAGTCGCTTCCCTGGAGGCCGGAGCGGTCCAGGGCGAGAACGAATCGCAGGCCAGCATCGCCGAATACAACGCCACCCTTTCGGAGCGTCAGGCAGAGGCCAAGCGGCGCGGTGAAGTGGCCATGGCCGAAGCGGCTCGTGACGTTCTGCGCGCCGAGAAGGAGCAGGAGATCGCCCTGCTCGAAAAAGAACAGCTCGCCCAGCAACAGGTGGAGAAGCTGAAGATAGAAATCGACGCCGAGGCCGAAGCCGAACGCATCCGGCGCATTGCTCGCGGTAATGCTGACGGCATCCTGGCCAAGTACAGGGCCGAAGCCGAAGGCACCCAGGCCGTGCTTGAAGCCAAGGCCCGCGGCTATCAGGAATTGTTGGAAGTCTGCGGAGACAACAAGGACCTGGCGCCGACCTTGTTGATCGTCGAGCAGATGCCCGAGCTGATCGCCGAGCAGGTCAAGGCCATCCAGAACCTGAAAATCGACAAGATCACGGTGTGGGATTCTGGTCAGGGAGCCGACGGCGGCGCTGGATCAACGGCCGGATTCCTGCGCGGCATGATCGGCTCATTGCCGCCCATGCACGAACTGGCCAAACAGGCGGGCATTGAGTTGCCTGGTGTATTGGGCAAGGTTGATGAAGCGGTTGGTGCGGCTGCGGCTCAGGTTGATGACAAGCCGGCTGGACCGGCACCGAGTCAATAGCTCGCAAGAATTTCGATATTTCGCCGGTGGGGCACATGCCTCGCCGGCGTTTCTATTGGGGAAATTAAAAAACGGGCCGCATCCTCAGATGTGGTAAAATTCTGCAGCGTCCGATGGGCTCAAGGTCATTACAAAACGTCTCGCACCACTGGCAACAAGGGGAATATTCTTGCCATGAATTCACGCCATAAAAACCTGCTGCTTGCGGCCTTCCTGGCGGCCACGACTCTGGCGCTGATTTCAGCCCCTTCGGCTCGAGCCGCCGCCGAAAAAACCCGCCCGACAGCGACCACCGCACGCGCCTTGGCTCCGGTGCTTTTGATCGACGATTCCGGCGACGTTGCGGCCGACATTTGGTACCAAAACCTGATGGACAACATGTTCGGCGCTGGCAACTGGGACCGGTATGATTTGGCAGAGCAAGGTGTGCCTGATCCGCCCGAACTTTTTCTCAATACACTGGCCCAGTATCAAGGGGTTTTGTGGTACAGAACTGCTCAAACACCTCATCTTGCCGAGGCCACAGGGCCCCTGTTGGACTATCTCGATCCGGCCACCCCTGGAGTCCCGGCGGGGCGGGTGATTTTGGCGCTGTCTTCGATCACCGACCTGGCGACGGGGTTGATGACCGTGGGCTTTGGAGTTTCAAGAACGGCTGCCCCCATTACGGGTTTGAGTATTCCCGAGGGCACGAAGGCACTTGGGTTTGGCCTCGAAGCAACCGACATGGTGGCGTTTGGTATCGGTCTCAGAGGGGTTGGTCTGCAGCCGTTGGCGGGATCCGAAACGATCACGCGCCTGGAGCCGTGTATGCGTTGCTACTCCAGCCGGCCGCCATATGACCCGATCGTTGGTGTGCGGCGTGTCGACGTCAACAACGCGAACTTTGCCCGTACTGCGATATTTGGTCTTCCACTGCATCAGTTCTCGAATGCTGAACTGTCGCTGCGTGACCTGATGAAATACCAGATGGGATTCATACCCGCCTCCGAGCAGGTGCTCGGTGCAGAACACATCCGCACAACGATCAACGGGGCGGGCTACGTCGGCAGTTTCTTTGCTTCTCCAGATCGGCCGTCGTTGGTGTACCCCTATCCGTCTCACGTGGAGAACCTGTATCACGGCGGGCTGTGGATCGGCGCCCGGCGGCCCGATGGGTCTTTGGGAGTTTCCACCTCGGCTGATCAGTACAGCACCGCGGCCGAAGGCGAAGCCGTGCGAGAATTTGCTCCTTTTGGCGAACCCTTGCGGGTGATTTCCAACATACCGGAGAGTGAACTCTACGACGCCGAAGCAGTGGCGCCCTGGCAGGTCGAATGCAGCTTCCACGACCAGATCAACGTGCCCGATGGCATTCACGAGCCCTTGGGGTTGACGGTGCATCTGCGGGCCATGTCCTGGAACGCTTACCCCGTTGATGATGCGGTTGTTTTGGAGTATCGCATCGTCAACTCTTCTGGTGGTGATCTGCGGGATGTGCAGGTGGGATTCTATGCCGACATGACTGTCGGAAACACTGAGTTGACAACGCCTTACGGATCATTGGAGCCTGGCACGCTGTGGTGGGATTGGCACGACGACGTGAACGGTGCCTGGCGTCCGGGCGACTATGTCAACGATGCCGATCTCTGGATGATGTGGGAACACGATGCCAATGGTGACCAGGGGTTGGCCACCAGTTGGATCGCCTGTAGCTTGTTGAGCGTTGACCGGCCCGCGTTGCCAACTGGTGGACGAGCGCCCGTTTCTTACAACGCCGAAGTGTTTCGGCAGTGGCCCAAAACCGATGACGCGGTCTACGATTCGGTAGCCGGTGCGCTCTTGCCTGGCCGCTACCAGACTCTCGGCAATGGCGATTTTGATGTCGGGGTGACGCCCGACGATGACTATTCCATCGCTTCTGACTGGGCCGGATTGTTGTCGACTGGGCCGTTCCCGCTGTTGGCCGACGGCGATACCCTGACGGTGACCTATGCCATGGTCGGAGGCGCCGATGGCTGGGAACTGCAGGGCAACGGACGGCGCATCCAGGAGTTGGCCAATTCTGGCTATGTCCTGAACCCAGCCGGTGTCGAAAACGACACACCCGTTCGGTCCTGGCTGGGAGCGGCGCATCCGAATCCGTTCAACCCCCGCACCACCATCGCCTTTCGGCTTGCCCGCGCTGGCCGAACACGGCTTGAAGTGTTCACGGTGGATGGCCGCCGTGTGGCCACACTTTTGGATGAAGTTCGCGCCGCCGGCGACCACGCCATCGAATGGTCAGGATCAGACTCATCCGGCCGGATGGTTGCTTCAGGCCACTACCTGTAC
>JADGEP010000212.1 GCA_016744275.1 Candidatus Krumholzibacteriia bacterium
CTTCAATACAACCCGTATTCTACGGATCTTTCGAAAAACACAATCTTCGAGGCACAACCAAAACATTGATGCTGAGGCGAAAATGGAAACGAAACATGGTCAAAAGCCACTCGTATAAATTCCACATTATCACGGAATCACCTTCCCGGGGTATTGGACACTTTTTCCGGGTTTCAATTCACCACGCCGCATGAAGGGGCCAATGTGACCAAGACAATCACCTTGATCATCATTCTGTTCGCACACACGCCGATCTTGGCCTTTGGTGCCCCCGATACCCAGAAAATTGTCCTGGATAAGCAGTGGGAAGTCGGAGCTGACACTGACAGTGAAGTCATTTTCGGTGTGATTTCAGGGCTCGATGTCGACGCCGCCGGCAACGTCTATGTGGTGGATCGCCAATTGACCATTGTCTCCAAGTTTTCTTCATCGGGTGAATACCTTGGCCCTCTGGGACGTGAAGGCGATGGTCCTGGGGAGTACCGCAGGGTGGGGTATATTTTTGCCTCTGGGCCCGGAGAAATGGCGGTCATGCAACGCATGCCGGGTAAAATCGTGACCCTCACCAGCGAGGGCCTACCTGGACGGAAAATTGAACTGCCCGGCAGTCTCACGGAATCTCCAGCCTATTTTTTCAGCGGACAGGCCTCCGGCGACGAGGTGCTTATTTTGTCCAATCAAATGCAGCGCGACGGCGATCGGTTTTCGATAATCCGGACGCTGGTGAGGGTGTCAGCCGCCGGTGAAGAAAAGGCGCGGTTGTCTGAAGTCCACCAGGAAACAGACCTCTCGGAATTCAAAATTGATGAAAAAACGCAGGCGCCCGCGATCTGGGCTGTCGCCCCCAATGGACATGTTTTTGTGAACGATGAATTTGATGCCTATAGAATTCGAGAGTACGACGCGACGGGCCAATTGGTACAAACTATTGAACGGGAATATGAACACAGGAGACGAAGCTCCACTGAAATGGATGAAAACACCCCCCGCATGGCTGTCCAGTCTCGACAGGGTGATCGTGTGGATGCCGAAGGGACGCCCAGCGCCACGGACAGGGATCTGCTGGGGCTATTTGTCCGGCCGGATGGCGCGCTGTGGGTCTTGGCAAGCCGGGGAGCCTTTGATCAGGAAGAAGGGGTTCTGGCGACTTTTGACGTATATTCCGACGGGATGGAGTTTTCGCACCAGGTCGTGCTCCACGGAGACGGTGATTTCCATGATGATGGCTTGCGCCTGATCGGAAATCGACTGTTTCTCATGCGCGGATTGCGGGCCGCCCAACTCACCAGCCGTGGTGAGGGGAATGAATCAGATGACGGCAATCCCATGTCGATAGTCTGCTTTGAATTGGGTTCCTGACTCGCCTGGTCCTGTTGGTTCGAATCATACACCTACGATCACCTCGCCAGCCTCGAACCGGTAGAGGTCCACCGGGGCCGCCGACAGGCCGGCCGAATTCTTTCCATTCCAGATAAATTCATGCCGGCAGCGCACGATGGTATTGATCGAGATATGGCGCTTGCACTACAATCAGGTCCGGCTACAGAACTCTGGATGTGGCACTGAAACTCCACAATTGCGGAAGGAAAACATATTGGATGTCGTTATCCTGGCCGGTGGTCGCGGGCGCCGTTTTGGTGGAGTGAAGCAATTTGTTTCGGTGGCGCCCAATGGCGCGACGCTGCTTGAAGTGACGGTGAGCGATGCCCGACAGGCCGGCTGTGACCGTGCAGTAATCGTAACGGGGCCGGGATGCGAAGAAGATGTGCGAGCCCTTTTTGCCGCGCGCCCGGTAACGGGTTGCGCCATCGTCGTTGTTGCCCAACAGCCAGATGACCTGCCATGTGTGGTCCCGGTCCTGCGAGATCGACCGTGGGGGACAGCACACGCTTTGTGGTCGGCCCGGAATGTCGTCTCGAATTCGTTCCTGCTTTTTAACGCCGATGATTTTTATGGGCCCAACGCCGCTGCTGCCTTGGCCTCGGCTCTGGGTCGTGGCACCGGCGCCCATTTTGCAATGTTGGGCTATCGGCTTGGGGCGACGCTTTCGCCAGCCGGGAAGATTTCGCGCGCAATATGCGAAACAGATACCAAGGGTCGTCTGAAGGCTTTGTTGGAATATCCGGCCATTGATTCGACCGGGTGTGTTGTGGCAGGAGGCGAGGCGGGCCAAACCTTGCCTTTGACGGCTCTGGTCTCAATGAATGCCTGGGGATTCACACCGGCGATCTTTCCACTCATCGAAATTCAACTGCAAAGGTTCCTCGCTGAGGCTGATCTGGAAAACGAGGAGTGTTATCTGCCGGCCGTTGTGGATGTTGGCGTCCGGTCGGGCGATATCGAGGTTAGCGTTGTCCCAGCCTCGGACAGCTGGTGCGGCATGACCTGGCCTGAGGACCGTCAGCGTGTCGCACGCCGGTTGGCTGACCTGGCGGCGGTGAAAGAGGCCGCCGCAGGCTTTGGCTTGGTTGAATTGCCGACTGCACCGATCCCGTATGGTGCGGGCCTGGTCAATGCCACCTGGCGAATTGAATCCGTACAGGGCCCTCGTCTGTTGCAACGCCTCAATAGTGATATTTTCCGTGATCCTTGCGCTGTCGTTAAAAATGCGGCGGCCGCAGCTCACCGCATTGATGACGCGCTGTTGAGTCTTGGCGACGATGATCCTCGCCATCGGTTGGTGTACCTGGCGGGAACAGAGGGGAACCCGTGGTTGACGGACTCTGCAGGTGGAGTGTGGCGTTGTTTGGTCTTCGTATCCGCTTCTCGTTCGCCAGATATTGCCGTTCCGACGGAGATTCGGGCAGCGGCTCAAGCGCTGGGTCGTTTTCCCGGGCTGGTTGCCAACGGGGCGGGCCCGGAGATTCAGGAAACAATATGTGGGTTTCACGATACTCCGGCCCGATTTGACGCTCTTTGCACAACCGCAAATGCCGACGCTGCGGGCCGGTTGGCCTCTTGCCGTGGTGAGTATGATCGCCTGATAGAATTGGCATGGTTGGCAAATCTATTGATGCCGAATTGTCTGCCTACACGCCCGGTTCACAACGACGCGAAGCTGGACAACGTTCTGCTCGATGCCGAGACTGGCAATGCCCTGTGTGTTGTTGATCTGGATACGGTCATGCCGGGTTTGGCTCCTCACGACTTCGGCGACCTGGTTCGCTCGGCGGTAACCGGTTGCCCCGAAGACGAGCCTGACCTTGAACAAGTGGTCTTTCGCGAGGCGGTTTTTTGCAACTTGGCTGAAGGGTACCTGGCCGGTGCCGAGGGCTGGTTGACGGCGCCTGAACGGGAGCGATTCGTGGACGGAACACTGGTCATTGTCTATGAGCAGACCGTGCGTTTCCTGACAGACTATCTGGCCGGAGATGTTTACTACAAAACTGACGATGGCAGTCACAACTTGCGGCGGGCGCGAGCCCAGTTGTGTCTGCTCGAGCAGCTCGTAACCGTCGCAGATGATCTGCGCGGAATTGTTGCCGCAATTTGATTGGCCTAGGATTCGGAATGATCGGAGCGAAGCAGTTTGCTCAGGGCCAATCCCGTCACCAGGGCAATTCCGCCGAGCAATGCACCGCTTCCGGTCCGGCCATAGAGAAAACTTCCCGTCGCGAAAAGGGCCGCATAGACAAATGTGCAGCCCAGTGTCCAAGAAAGCAGACTCCGCGGCAAATTGTCGCCTGGCGTCCATTTTGCCGAGGCGAAATCCCGCCAGCCTGGGCCCGCCGGCCGGATCCGCAGGACAAAACCAGTCAGGGTCTCCCGGTCGACGGACGGTGTCATAAAAGTCACGCTGACCCAGACCGCGGTTGTCACGCCAACAGTCCAGAGCAGGGCCGCATCCGGTCCGAGGCTGAAGAGGCCAGCACGTTGTGACAAATGGATCGTTAGGGTCACCAGGAATGAGACCGTCATCGCCGAGATTTCACTCCAGGCGTTGATGCGCCACCAGTACCAGCGCAGCAAATAGATCAGGCCAGTGCCGGCACCGAAGGAGAGCAGCAGTCGAAAGGCCTCGCTCGCGGTTTCCAACACCAGGGAAAACAGCACGGCACAGCCCATCAGGCCGACTGTGGCCAGGCGTGAGACGCGAACCAGATGTCGTTCGCTGGCCGCCGGTCGCAGGAACCGTCGGTAGAGATCATTCACGAGGTATGAGGCTCCCCAATTCAAGTGCGTACTCATGGTCGAGACATAGGCTGCGGTCAAAGAGGCGACCAGCAATCCCAACAGACCATGAGGCAACAAGGTCAGCATGGCCGGATACGCGATGTCATTGCCGAGCAGCGCAGGGTCGATGTGAGGCAGAGCGGTGCGGATGTCCGCCAGTTCCGGATAAACCAGGAGAGAAGCGAGGGCCACGAGAATCCAAGGCCAGGGTCGAAGTGCATAGTGGGCCACATTGAACCACAGGACGGCTTTGAGAGCGTGGTTTTCGTCTTGGGCGGCCAGCATGCGTTGGGCGATGTAGCTGCCACCGCCGGGTTCTGATCCGGGGTACCACACGGCCCACCACTGGACGGCCAACGGGACCACCAGCACCGAAACGAAGACCGAGCCATTGCTGAATTCGGGGAGGAAGGCTAGAGTTTGGGGGTCGAGCTTTTCGACCAGCCCACTCAGCCCGCCGACCTGCGGCGCATTCAGGGCCGCGCGAGCAGCGGCAAAAACGCCGATCATGGCAATGACAAATTGCACCATGTCGGCCACCATCACGCCCCACAATCCCGACATGACCGAAAATCCAACGCTCAGCAGAAAGCAGACAATCAAGGTGGTGCTGCGTTCCCAACCGAGTAGTACGTGAGCGATCTTGACGGCAGCCAGAGTCACGGCCGCCATGATGACGGCATTGAAAACCAAGCCCAGATACACCGCCCGGACGCCACGAACGGCTGCCGCGGGCCGCCCGCTGTAGCGCAGTTCATAGAACTCGAGATCCGTCAGCGCGCCGCTGCGCCGCCACATGCGGGCGTAGAGAAAGACAGTTGCCATACCGGTGACCAGAAAAGCCCACCAGGCCCAGTTTGCCGAGACGCCGCCGCTGCGAACCAGATCGGTCACGAGGTTGGGAGTATCGGTGCTGAAGGTTGTGGCGACCATGCTGGTGCCGATCAGCCACCAGGGGGCGGCCCGACCGGAAGCGAAAAACTCGTCAGTTCCGCGGCCGGCCCGGCGAGTAAACCAGAGGGCGGGAACGAAAGCGGCGGCCAAGCAGCCCGCAACAACCCACCAGTCGAGAGTATTCAGCTGCACAGTTTACTTCACTTCCATTTGCTCGGCAGTCCCAGTCACAGCCTGCATGGGCAGCCGCGTCGGATCCACATCGACGATTTCCAGGGGGCGGTTTGTTTTCCAGGCGCCGCGAGTGAAATCCGGTACTTCAATGGAGGCCGATTGGTTGGCAACCGACTGGCAGCTCAAGGGAACAACGGAACTCCAGGTGGCTGCGTCGTAGACGTCCTGATCCAGGGGCAATCCATTCTTTAGGCAATAGATCAGACGGTAATCCATAATGAAATCCATGCCCCCGTGGCCGCCGACCTTTTTGGCAATATCGCCGATGGTTTTGGTCAGTGGGTGTTGGTATTTGGCCTCGACTTCTTTCATCTCTTCATCATCCAGCCAGCGATGGCCCTTGCTGTGCAGAGTGATCCCTTTGCGTGGCCATTTGCGGGCCATGCCGAGGGAGCCCTGAACCAAATGGATGCGGCTGTAGGCACGGGGAGTGCTGGTATCGTGTTGAATCATGACGGATTGACCGTGGGCACATTTGATCAAAGTGGTGTTCATATCCCCGCGGTAGCCGGGCAGATCGGCAAACTCGAGATTGCCTGTTTGTTTGGCGTGTTCGGTAAAGGCGGCCTGCTGGCTGGACATGCTGGTCAAATATTGAAAGCGATTGCCACGATTGATGTCCAGACATTGCGCAACCGGCCCCAGCCCATGAGTGGGGTACAAACTGCCGTTGCTCTTGAGATTGTGCTTCAGGCGCCAATTGTCCTGGTAGATTTCTTCACCGTCCTTGGGCTGCATGTAGTCGACCAACGAGTGGATATAGGCGCCTTCGGCGTGGGTCAATTCGCCGAACACTCCCTGCCGCACCATATTCAGTGTTTGCAATTCAAAAAAATCGTAACAGCAGTTTTCCAGCATCATGCAGTGCTTGCCGGTGCTCTCACTGGTTTCCACCAACTCCCAGCAGCCCTCCAGATCGATGGCCGCAGGCACTTCCACCGCTGCGTGCTTGCCATTTTTCATAGCGCCTGTTGCCATGGCCACATGCCACTCCCAGGGGGTCGCGATGTAAACCAGATCCAAATCCATTTGGCAGAGGTTTTGCCAGTCATCGGGGCCGGCAACAAATTCGCGGGCGGGCGGGCGGCCGTGTGCCTGCAGGATGTCCTGGGCACCCTTGACTCCTTTGGGGCGGATATCACACAAGGCGACGATATCCACATCCTGAATCTTGGCCATGCGCTCTACTGCCCCAGGGCCGCGCATGCCCAAACCAATGACACCCACCCTGACGCGTGCCAATTTGGGCGCTGCGAATCCGCACATGTTTTGGTGGTTATTTGAAATGGGAATGGATTGGCAGCCGGCCAAATTCCAATACCCGAAGGCGCCGGCAGTCAGAGCCATGGCTTTTACAAATTCGCGACGGTTCATGTCTTTGTTCATGGTAGACCTCTGAGGGTTGCGGCTCGGTGGGAGGAGCCTGCTCTTAAGCAGTCTCCAAAGGAGTTGGGAATACGAGATGATATGCCCAGTTATAGAC
>JADGEP010000213.1 GCA_016744275.1 Candidatus Krumholzibacteriia bacterium
GTACCTGGCCACCGCGCTGGATGCGGTGACGCGCCTGGATTCGATGGAGTTGAACCAAATTTTGGAGAAAGCGCTCGTTGATCTCAGTAAGCCCATATTGCGCAACAAGTTGATTGCGCCGCTATTGAATGAGATTGGAGTCAGGTGGGGCGACGGCCGCCTGCGGATCGCCCATGAACATATGGCGACATCGATCGTGGCGACATTTTTGGCGAGTATGAATGCAAGGCAGCGTTCCCAACCGAATGCGCCGCTGGTGGCGATCGCAACGCCCAGTGGTCAGTACCACGAATTGGGCGCCTTGCTGGCCGCCTCAGTCGTGTTGGATAAGGGGTGGGGTGTGCTCTATCTCGGGCGTGACTTGCCAGCTGAGGACATCGCCGCAGCCGCGCGGGCCCGGGGCGCCAAGGCTGTCTTGCTGAGTCTGGTCTTTCCCCTGGCCGACGCGGCTCTCATGGCCGAATTGCGTCATTTGCATCAGTTGGTTGGGCCGGATCTGCCGATTATTGTGGGTGGGCAGGGGGCGGCTTCCTATGGGGCGGTCCTGGCTGAAATTCACGCTTGCTTGGTGACTTCGGACGGCGATCTGTCGGCTATTTTATCTGATCTTTAATTTCTGGGTTCCGCAGCTGGCTATGTAGCAATGTGTTGGAATCGTTGTGTAGGAAATGTATTAAAAAACATTGACAAAATATATACATAGATTATGTTTTCCCCAACGACCAAGCAAAGGTTTGAATCAAAAATGGGCTCCGGTGAAGCCACCGGGATTCATGGAGGATAGGAAAATGAATACGAAATTGACCCTGACCGCTCTCGCCATTGCTGCCGCAGCTCACATGGCACCGGTTTCCGCGCTGGCCCATTGCGGCGGTTGCGGAGCTGAAGAAAAACATGCCGCTCATACCGAGCAGGCGGAAATGATGGCCATTTTTCCTCTCGCCGAAGAGGCTGGCTTTTCAACCCTTGTTGCCGCCGTCAAAGCCGCCGGGCTGGAGGCCACGCTGACTGAGCAGGGCCCCTTCACGGTCTTTGCGCCGACAGACGAAGCATTCGCCAAGCTGCCCGAAGGAACGGTGGCCAACTTGTTGGCCAATCCCGAGCAGCTCAAAAAAGTGCTGCTGATGCATGTCGTTTCCGGTTCGGTCACTTCCGGCGAAGTGGTCAAGCTGAAATCGGCGGCGACGCTCAATGGTGAAGCCGTCACGATCGACGCCAAGAAAGGCGTGAAGATCAACAACGCGACCGTGATCAAAGCGGACATCGCCGCGAGCAACGGCACCGTTCATGTGATCGACACCGTCCTGATGCCGGAAAACCTCTAGTCACGAAATACCTGCCGGCCCTGGTTGGCGTGAAAACTTCGGGGAGAAGACCAATGAAAACGAAGAGTTACAAGATGCTGTTCCTGATGCTATTGGCGGTGAGCGCGTTTGCGCTGGCCGGCTGCAGCGACGATGAAAATCCGGTGGCTACTGGTATGGGAACGGGGGCCATGCTGCGTGTGGTGCACGCCTCGCCCAACGCCCCGACCGTGGACGTGTACGCCGAAGGTGTGGCGGCCCCCCTCCTGACCGATGTGGCCTATACCAATACGAGCGCGTACCTCGAACTGGATGCTGGTTCCTACAACATCCAATTGCGCGGCGCGGGTGCGGATCCTGCTTCGGCGCCGGCCTTTGAGACCGGTCCGCTGACTATTCCCGAAGGAGCGGTCATCTCGGCCGTGGCGGTCGGTTCGTTTGGCAGTTCGGATGCCGACGACACGTTCCGCGTGATCCCCTTGGTGGAGGACTGGCAGGATCCGGGCGCCGGCAAGGCGGCGGTGCGCATTTTGCACGCCGGTGCCGATACCCCGACAGTTGCAATCGACGTGGGCAATGACGGCACTCCCGAAGTGACCAACTTTGCACGGTTCGCCGAGACCGGCGCAGCTGGCGTGGCCCTGCCTGCGGGCACGGCTCTGGATGTGGGGATTTGGGCGGGGACCCCGCTGGGCCGCGTAACGGCGTTCCGGACGCCAGCTCTGCCTGAGGCAAACATTATTCTGATCGCGACGGGAATGCTGGGCAAACTGCCCCGCGACGAGATGGGATTCGGCCTGCTGGCGGTGGGCCCCGACGGAACCGTGGGTTTGATCCGCCAGAACCCGACTGTCTTCGTGCTGCACGCGTCGCCTGATGCGCCCGCAGTGGATGTTTTTGTCGGGGGCACCATGACCGAGCTGATCGACAGCTTGTCTTTCAGCGAGCTCTCCCCGGCGGTGCAGGTGCCCCCGGCGATGTATGACCTGGACGTCAAAGTGACGGCCAGTGGTGCAGTGGCCGCGACCGTCACGACTCCTGACTTGATGGCCGGTGAGCGCTATCTGGCCGTGGCCACCGGTTTTGTCGGTGGCAGCCAACCGGGTTTCACCGTATTGCCGCTGGCAGATGAGTTTGGCATGGACATGGATTCTCTGGTCCGTGTTGTGCACGCTTCGCCCGATGCCCCGGCGGTGGATGTGGGCGTCGTGGACGGCAGCAAGGCCTTCACGCCGGTGCAAGCATTCACCAACCTGGCCTTTGGTGCGGCAAGCGCGGGCATGGGACAGTCCGTACCTGCAGTCGATCTGACTCTGGGTGTGGCGGCAACTGGTAGCGATACTCCGGTCGCGACTTTCGATGTCAGCCTGAGTTCGGGTCAGACAGCATTCGCAGTGGCGGCGGGCAGTTTGACCGGTACGGGCGAGGCCTTCCGCCTGCTGTTGGTCGATACAACGGGCTTTCCTTGGGTCACGGCCGAAGTGATGCCGAACCCCTAGTCGATGGGCCACACGGCCAGTTCGATAGTGAGTTGAGGGTAGCGGCAGGCATGGCCTGCCGCTGCTCGTTAGACCGGGGGACGACTGCCTTCGCCGTATCCCGTCATTTCCACAAATCCGCGCCCGGCCGGCTGGCCACTCTGGCGGTCCAAGGCCCGCACGGCGCCCTCCCAATAGTGAATCCCTGTTCGCGGCGACACGTTTTCCTGATCGGGCATGACAGCTTCCAGAACCAGGTCAAGATTGGCGCTTGGAACCTGCAATCGCCATGAGACAGGATAGCGGGCTCCGGTTTCCGGGCTGGTCCAATGGTCATCTGGAGTCAAAATCCATTGGTCGCTGGGCAGGCTGGTGGAGTTGCCGCCGCGTTCAACCAAGGTGCCGAGGGCGAAGTCGGCGGTGCCGTCGGCTGCAAGCAAGCGGTAGATCATCAGTTCACGCCCATCACCCAGTTGCAGTGAAAGCCAATCCCAACCTTTTTGTCCCTCGCCAAGGGTTGAGGTGAAGATCTCTCGGTCGAGCCAGCTTTGACCCCGAACGGGTTTCATTTGACCGTTCTGCAGAGCTGTCCCGGAAACCTGCATCCGGGGCTGGCTAAAATAGAGGCTGCCAGTGCGGCCATCGGCAGATTTGGGGCTGAAGCCGCCTTCTCCATGAAATACAGGTTGGCGAGTCGGTTCGCAGATGAGGTCAAAGGCCAACTGCTGTTCGTCGTCCCGCACCTGCAGATGATAGCTTCCATCGACATGATTCAGGGTCCAGCGGTCGGCGGTGCCGGGCGGTGCCTGGCACCAGGCCAGTACGCTATCACCCGGGGCACCAAAACCGCCGAGCAGGGAATTGGTGCGCCAGATCACTTCGCTGAAGAGATGTTTGCCACTCGCGCTGTCGGTGAGCGCGGCGTGAGCCATGACCAAATTCGAAGTGCTCCAGTTCGAGCCTGAAGTGTCGGCGGGGGTGGGCTGAATGCCGATGCGGAAAAAAGTGAGTTGAAAGCCGAGGGAAGCGGCGTCTTCATCCTGGGTTTGCAAATGCCCGGTGATGTACCACCACTCGGTTTTGTAGTCGGGATGGGCGTGGAGATCCCGCGGGAATTCCCAAACATAACCAGGTGCGGCTTGACGCCACTGGGGCTCACCATTGGCAGCCTCTTCGGTGGCACCGGCGGAAGGTCGACTGGTGAACCCAATGGCGAGCACGGCAAAAAACAGTCCGCAGAGCAGAGTTCGTCCCATCACAGATCATCTCTCGTCAATTGTTCGGGCCCCGACAAACCGGCCTTGAAAGCGGGCACGGCTGCAGCCAACAAGGTGGCGGTCATCACGATTGCCGCTTGGCGCAGCAGGGCCAACGCGGGCCAAGTGGGCTGGATCGTCCAGCCAAACCATTGCCGGTTGACGACTAAGATCAGCAAGGCGGCCAGGCCGATGCCACCGGCCAATCCCATGATCAACCCCAGGCCGCCCATGGCCGCACCTTCGCCCAGGAACATGCGGAAAACTTGATGGCGGGTGGCGCCCAGGGTGCGCATCAGGGCCAACTCACCGGCACGTTGGCGTGATTGAACCAGAAGCGTCAAAGAGACGCCGCAGACGGCGGTGAGCAGGGCCAACGACTGCAGGGTGCGGGTCACGGCAAAAGTTTGATCGAAGATGGCCAGGACTTCCCGGCGTAAGTCGCGGTTGCTGCGAAAGATCAGAGGTCGCTCTTGGTATCGTTGGCGCAGGCCGTCGGTGACTTTTTGGGCTGTGGGGCCGGCGGCCAAAAAGAGGGCGGCATTGTTGATCGGGCCCTGGCCCATGTGGTGTTCCAAAAAGGGCATCGTGACAAATGCGGTGCCCCCTTCGCTGGTGTAGTCGTACGCAATACCAGCGACGACCAGCACGGCGATGCCGTGGACACCAGCGAGGCGCAGGGTGTCGTCGGCGGCCAATCCGGCCTTGCGGGCCAGGGGCTCGCCGATTAGAACCTGGCCTCGTTCCAGGCGGTCAGCCACATCCGTGGGTTGGCCCGGCAGCAAGGGCAATCGGTTGGCCAATTCGGCTCCCGGCAGGTCCGCGACGGTGATACCGTTTAGCCAAATCTGATGGGCGCCATCGGCTGTGCGAACCCTCATCCGGCGCTGTTCTTCGACGGCCAGGATACCTGGAACGGCTCGCAATTCAGTCAGCAGGTCGGCGTCGAGGAAGGCTTCGCTGCCGGCGCGGACCCAGGACTCGGTCGTCACGTAGATGTCGGCCTGAATGGTCACGTCCAGCCAGGTGACGAGGGTGGCGCGGAAACTGCCCACCAACAAAGTAATGCCGACGAGCATGCTGACGGTCACAGCCAAGGCGGCAACAGCAAAGCTGGTGGTCTGCAAGCGAGCTGTCAGGTTGCGCAGGCTGAGGCGGAAGCCGAGCCGATCAGGTCGGGCCAGGCGGCCAACTTGCCGGACCATCAGGGGCACGACCAAAGGCAAAGCGATGAGCATCAAGCCGCCATAGACAAAGCCACCCCAGCGGGTGTGGGCGCCGGCGGCGGCAAACCAGGCGGTGACGAGCAGAGCCAGAATGGCCGCGCCGGCACTCAGTCGGCCCGCCTGTCGGCCCGCATCCTGGTGCAGGTTGGCGGGGGCCAGCAGGCGCAAGGTTTCGCGGCGGGCCATTTCCCAGGCGGGATAAGCCGCGCCGGCCATGGCACCCAGGATGCCCACGGCAGCAGCGAGCAGGATCACGTCAGGTGTCAAGGCGAGCCGGTCAATGCCTTCAAGAATGTAGATGTTGGTCAGGGTGGCGCTGACGGTGTCGAGGTTGCGCAATGCCACGCCGTAACCCAGAGGCAGTCCAATGAGCACGCCCAGCAAGCCCAGCCCTGCCGCTTCGGCAAGCACCAGCCAGAACATTGTCGCGGGGGGCGCACCAAGGCACCGCAGCACGCCGTATTCGCGCCTTCGCCGAGCTAAAGTGGCCTGCACTGTGGTCAGGACCAGGAAAAGGCCGACAAAAACACTGATCATACTGAGGGCCGTTAAATTCAGCCGGAATGCTCCCAGCAGACCGGCGGCATCCTGGCCGCGTTGTTCGGGCGTCAGGACGCGCACGCCCGGGCCCAGCATCGAATCCAAACGTGCGGCCACCAGCAAGGGGTCGGCGCCATCGCGGATCTGGATGTCGATTTGGTGGATCTGGCCTTTGCGGGCGAGAAAAGTTTGGGCACCGGCGATGTCCATCACGGCCAGAGCCTCGGGAGCCAGCGGTTCAAATCGCTGAAAGTCGACCAGGGCACCCAGCACCAGGCGAGCGGTGCGGCTGCCGCTGCTGACAGTGATGGTATCACCGACGGCCCATTCCTGTTCGGCGGCCATCGCTGGGGTCAGGGCGATCCAATCCGGACGGCGCAAGACTTCCAGAGGAGTCCAGGTGGCCGACGGTCCGGCATCGCTCTCGAGAGGCAAGCGCATGGGAGCGAGGATGTCCGTGCCCACGACATCCAATAGAAGTCCCGGGCGTCCTTGCACTGCCGCGTCGACACGACAAAGTGGCCAGGCCGCGATCACGTCGGGGTCGCCCAGCACGGGCACCAGCAAATTTTCGGCGAAGCTGGGCACGTTGCCAACCACGGACAACTCGGCTTGCCCGCTGATGGCTTGAACACTGCCGTTGAAGGCTTGCATGGCGCCTCGGTTGAGGGTCTGGATCGCAACCACCGATGCGACGCCAAGGGCCACGCCAAACACCGAAAGGGCAAAAAGTGTGCGGGAGTCGCGGATTTGCCGCTGGATCGAGCGCAGAAGCAGGCGGATCACGAGGGGGATCCTTGCTGCAACACACCATCATGCAGGGTCCAGATTTGGTCGGCTGTTTGGGCCAATTCTGAACTGTGGGTGACGTACAGCAACGTGCCGCCGTCAGCGCGGACCATGCCGTGCAGAATGTCCATCACCTGATGCCCGCTGGCCTCGTCCAGGCTGCCGGTTGGTTCG
>JADGEP010000214.1 GCA_016744275.1 Candidatus Krumholzibacteriia bacterium
ATGTGGGACACGCTGATGGCGGGAGTCGGCATTTGGCCTTTTGCGGAAACCACACAACTCAAAGCAAAGAAACGACCTGGCACAATAGCCAGGTCGTTTCGTTTTGGCAGGCAGTCTCGGGCACCGATTTTGCGAGGCCTGGCCCACGGCTCGGGGCTGGGAGGATCCGGGCGGTAAGGGCATAGCGGCCATCCCCAGTCAGGCGTGGCAGCCGGGGTGGCCGCTGCCATTTTTCAGGATTCGCCGGACGGCTCAATCATCGGCCGCCCAACCGCCTGGGCGATGGGCCGCAGGCTGGTCATCAAATCGTCAAAGGCGTCGAAGGTCAGGCTCTGCTGGCCGTCCGAAAGGGCCACCGCCGGGTTAGGGTGGGTCTCAATGATGATCCCGTCAGCTCCCGCTGCAACTGATGCCCGGCACATGTCCGCCACATAGGCCACGTGGCCCACGGCGTGACTGGGGTCGACGATCACTGGTAAGTGGCTCAGTTGTTTGATCACCGAAACCGCTGAAAGATCCAGCGTATTGCGGGTCGCTTTTTCAAAGGTCCGGATGCCGCGTTCACACAACATCACCTGGGCGTTGCCGCCGGACATGAGGTACTCCGCCGCCAAGAGCATCTCTTCGATAGTCGACATCAACCCGCGCTTCAGCAACACCGGCTTGCGTTCGCGGCCGACCGCTTCCAGCAGGGCGTAGTTCTGCATGTTGCGCGCGCCGATCTGCATGATGTCCGCATACCGGGCGACCAAAGGCACCAACTCGGGCGAGATGATTTCCGTGACAATGGGCAGGCCTGTTTCGGCCCGGGCCTGGGCCAATATTTTGAGACCTTCTTCACGCATGCCCTGGAAGCTGTAGGGAGAGGTGCGGGGTTTGTAGGCTCCACCGCGCAAGACCCGGCCGCCACTGGCTTTGACCTGCCGCGCAGTGGACATCAGTTGTTCGGTGGACTCGACTCCGCAAGGACCAGCCATGACCACAAACTCGCGTCCGCCCACTTCAGCGCCGCCGACGTTGATCACCGTGGGCTCAGAGCGGAAATCCTTGCTGACCATTTTGAAGCTGCTGTTCAAGGGAGCGATTTCATCGACGCCCGGCAATTCGGCGACCCCGGACAAGTCGGCATCACTGGCTTTCATGATGCCGATCACCGTGCGCGCCGAACCATGATTGGGCCGGGGATTGAGGCCTCTTTCTTCCAAAACTTTGATGACTTGCCCCAATTGGGCGACGGTCGCGTTTTCATTCATGACAATGATCATCGGGAGGAACCTTTCACGGAATTCAGGGCCTGGACCATCTGGCCCAGGAAGTTGGCGGCTGCGGCGACCGAGGTGTCGCCGGTCCGGGATATGAGTTTGATCAGGGCGCTGCCGACGATCACGCCGTCGGCGTTGGTGGCCACTTGGGCGGCCTGTTCGGGAGTCGAGATGCCAAAGCCCACATAGAGGGGTAAGTCCGTGATCTGGCGCACGTTTTTAATGTAGGCTGACAGATTGTCGGCTGTATTGGTGCCCGAACCGGTCACACCGTTGGTCGATACGAGGTAGAGGAAGCCCGCGGCCGCTGCAGCGTTCTGGCGCAATCGGTCCGGGTCGGTGGTGGGGGCCACGAGGTCCACCAGGTCGGTGCCTTGTTGGGCCAAAAGGGCCCGCAGGCCTCGGGCCTCTTCCGGCGGCAGATCGGGAATGATGACTCCGTCAACCCGGGCCTGACCACAGGCGGCGGCGAATTCAGCCGGGCCCATTTTCAGGACCGGATTCAGGTAACCCATGAGGACGACGCCCAGACCATGATCGCGCTCGGCGGCGGCGGCCAGTTCCAGAGTTCGTGCCAGGGTCATGCCCTGCTGCAAAACCCGCTGCGAAGAAGCCTGAATCACGGGACCATCAGCCACCGGATCGCTGAACGGAATGCCGATTTCCACCAAGGGGCATCCGGCCTGCGCAACTGCGGCCAGCACACCGTTGAAGGTGTCTTCGTCGGGATACCCGGCGGTCAGAAAGGGCACCAGAGGCTTGACGCCTTCGCTTCTCAGGCGTGCCGTCAGTTGGGTCAAACGGCCCAAGGGAGGGGTGCTCATGAGTCGTCCTCTCCGGTTTGGGCCATGTCTTTGTCGCCGCGGCCGGACAGATTGACGATGACCAGTGGCTTTTTCATTCCGGGCTTTTTCCGCCATGGCGCCACTGCCGTGGGCTGAGAAAGTATGCGGCGGCAATAGGCCAAAGCGTGGCTGGATTCAAGGGCCGGAATGATGCCTTCCAAGCGAGACAGATCGGCAAAAGCGGTCAACGCTTCGTCGTCGTTGACGCTGTCGTAGCAGACCCGGCCGGTGTCTTTCAAGTGGCTGTGTTCCGGGCCCACGCCGGGATAGTCCAGGCCCGCGGCCACCGAATGGGCGGGTATGACCTGGCCGTCTTGGGTCTGCAGGAGATAACTGAACGAGCCGTGCAGGACTCCGGGTTCGCCCAGGCTCAGGGCGGCCGAACTGCCGGCTTGAGAACCACCGGCTTCCACGCCATAGAGCGCCACCTCGTCGGCGACAAAGCCCGAAAAAATGCCGATGGCGTTGCTGCCCCCGCCCACGCAGGCGATCACAGCGTCGGGCAGGCGGTCTTCCTTGGCCAATATTTGCTGCCGGGCCTCGGTGCCGATCACGGCCTGGAAATCGCGCACCATGGCTGGGTAGGGATGGGGCCCGACCACCGAACCGATGATGTAGTGGGTCGTCGCGACATGGGTGACCCAATCGCGGATCGCTTCGCTGGAGGCGTCCTTGAGCGTGCGCGCCCCCGAGGTGACGGGAATCACCGCGGCGCCCATCAGGTGCATGCGCCGCACGTTGGGGGCCTGGCGTTTCATATCCACCTCGCCCATGTAGACGGTGCACTCCAGGCCCACCAGGGCGCACACAGTGGCGGTGGCCACGCCGTGTTGCCCGGCGCCGGTTTCGGCAACGATGCGGGACTTGCCCATGCGTTTGGCCAGCAAAATCTGGCCCAGGCAATTGTTGATTTTATGGGCGCCGGTGTGATTCAGATCTTCCCGTTTGAGATAGATCCGGGCCGCATCGCCGCAGTGCTTTTCGAGGCGCTGGGCGCGGTACAGCGGTGTGGGGCGACCGGAGTAGTCGGCCAGCAGGGAGGCCAATTCAGTTTTGAAGGCCGGATCCTGGCGGGCAGCGTCCCAGGTTCGTTCCAATTCCTGCAGACAGGGCATCAGGGTCTCGGGCACAAATTGGCCGCCGTATGGGCCAAAGCGGCCGGTGCCATCAGTTGAAAAAATCGAGTTTGTATTCACCGGATGACCTCTCTGATGAATGCCCGGGTCAGGTCTGGGTTCTTTCGGCCGGGCGCATCTTCAATGCCACTGGCCGTATCTGCAGCGAATAGGTTCCCGCCAGCAATGGCACCGGCGACATTCTCAGGAGTCAGTCCGCCGGCCAGAAAAACGTCGTGCCCGGCGGCCGTCAAACTGTCGGCTGCGGCCCGGCAATCGGCCGGGGTCAGGCGACAGTGGTCATCATTTTTGGGCAGATCGACAAGAATGTAGGCGGCGGCTTCATACCGCGCCGCCTGTTCTGGTGTGGCGCGGTCGGCGGTCAACGCTTTGATCAAAGGCAACCCGGTGGCTTCAGCAATCCGGTGGCAATACTCCGGGCTCTCCGAACCGTGCAACTGGATAAGATCCAGATCGCACTGTTGAGCCAGGGTGGAGATGCGGTCCAAACGCTCGTCGACAAAAACTCCACATAGGCGGGCCGAGGGCAAGGCGCGCCGGATTTCCAGGGCCTGTTCCGCAGCAACTTGGCGAGCACTGGCAGCGAAGATCAAGCCAAGTATGTGACTGCCCGCCTCGTGGGCCATCCGGGCGTCCGATACAGTGGTGATGCCGCAAGTCTTGATCCGGGGGCCTTCTTCGTTTTCGTGCCCGCTCAACTCGGCCACCTTACGGCCTGGGTCTTTGCTCTGTAGCAGCGCGTGGCCTACCAGAAAGGCGTCGGCGCCCACGGTGGCCAGGCGCAGAATGTCAGCCCTTTTGTAAAGCCCGCTCTCGCTGATTCGGGTGGCGGCTGAAGGCACGCCTGGCATCATCGAGGCGCCGTGGTTCAAGTCTGTCGTCAACGTGGCCAGGTTGCGGTTGTTAACGCCGATCAGCTGAGCGTCTGCCGCCAAAGCGAGGTCAATATCTGCCTGGTCATGGCACTCCACCAGAACGTGCAGGCCCAGGCCTCGCGCGTACTGCAACAAGGCTTTGAGTCGCTCTCCTTCGAGCATGCGCACGATGAGCAGTACGGCGTCGGCGCCGGCAGCCCAGGCCGCCAAAAGCTGTACCTCGTCGATGACAAAGTCCTTCACCAGAACCGGCAATGGTACGGCGGCTTTGACGGCGGCCACATCCGTCAATGAAGTGCCGAAGTGGGGCGCGTCGGTGACGATCGACAGCGCCGCGGCTCCGTTGCGCAAATAGGCCCGGGCCAAAGTGGGGGGCGAGGCCAGTTGGTGGAATTCCGGATGGCTCGGTGATTTGCGTTTGATCTCGGCGATGAGGCGGTCCCCACCCTGGAGGGCCGCGGTGAAATCCCGGATTGGATGATCAATGCTGCGGGCAGGTTTCACCTGGACGATGGCGGCCTTCAGGGTGCGGACTTCAGCCTCTTTGGCTGGCAATATCTTTTGCAGGAAACTCATGAGCGGCCTCCGGCCAGGCTGGTGGACAGATCGCTGAGGCGAGTGAGAACATTTTGGGCGGTGCCATCGGCCAGCTTTTGCCGGGCCAACTCCACGCCTCTGCTGAAATCGGGCACCAGATCGGCCAGCACCGCCACAAAGGCGGCGTTCAGAACCACAATGTCGGCCTTGGGTCCTTCGTTTCCGGCCAGGATGTCGCGAATGATCTGGGCATTGACCAGGGCGGATCCGCCCTGAAGGTCATCCGGTTGGCACGTATTCATCCCCACGTCGCGGGGGTGAAATATGAACGAGCTCAACCGTTCGTTTTGCAACACCGATACGTGGGTGGGGCCGTACAACGAAACTTCATCCAGGCCGCCTTCGCCGTGCACCACATAGGCTTTTTCCGAGCCCAGTTTGCCCAGCACTGCGGCCATTGTCGGGCACAATTCCGGATCAAAGACTCCGAGCAGTTGTCGCTGGGCCCGCGCCGGATTGGTCAGCGGTCCCAGGATGTTGAACACCGTGCGCACGCCCAGTTCGCGACGGGCTTCCATGGCGTGCTTCATGGCCGGATGCATTTCAGGCGCAAAGAGAAACCCGATGCCGATTTCGTCGACCAGGGCCGCGGCCTGAATGCTGTCCAGACTGATGTTCACGTCGAGAGCTTCCAGAACGTCGGCGCTGCCGCAGGCCGAAGAGACCGCCCGGTTGCCATGTTTGGCCACGCCGCAGCCCATGGCCGCTGCGACGATGGCCGTAGCTGTGGAAATATTGAAGGTGCCGTGCCCGTCGCCGCCGGTGCCGCAGGTGTCGATCAGGTCCGTGCGCTTTGGCGCCACGGCAATCGCGTTTTCCCGCATGGCCTGCGCCAGGCCCGTGATCTCGGCCACGGTTTCACCCTTGGCGCGCAGAGCAATGAGCAATCCGGCCAGATGGGCGGCCGAGACCTTGCCTGCCATCACCCGCGTCATCAACCCGTAGGCTTGGCTTTGGGTCAGGTCCTCTCCGTGGACCAAATCATTCAACACCTGAGCCTTGGTGCTAGCGCCCGACGGCATGGCCGGCCCCCTTGGTTTCGGACATCCGCAGAAAATTCTCCAACAGGGTAGAGCCTTCCGGCGTCAGGATCGACTCGGGGTGAAACTGCACACCTTCGATGGGGATTTCCCGATGCCGCACGCCCATGATCTCGCCGCCACTGGTGTAGCTGGAGACGACCAACTCGGCCGGCAAGGCGCTTTCCTGAGCCATGAGCGAGTGGTAGCGGGTGGCCTGGAAGGGGTTGGAAAGACCTGCGTAAATGGTCGAACCGTCGTGGTAGACACCGCTTGTTTTACCGTGCATGACCCTCTCGGCCCGAACAATGGTGCCGCCGAAGGCCTGCACGATGCTTTGGTGGCCCAGACACACACCCAAAATGGGTACTCGTCCGGCCAGGGCTTTGATCAGTTCCATGCTCACGCCGGCGTCATCGGGCGTGCCAGGGCCCGGCGAGATCACGAGGCTGGTCGGATTCAATTCCAAGGCCGCAGCGACGGTGATCTGGTCGTTGCGCACGACCTGCACTTCAGCGCCCAGGTTGCTGAGTGCCTGCACGATGTTGTAAGTGAACGAGTCGTAGTTGTCGATGAGCAGATGCATGACTAGCGGCCCTCCTCGGCGATGCGGACCGCCCGGGTCAGTGCCCGGATCTTGTCCAGTGATTCCTGGTATTCGCGGCCGGGATCAGAGTCGGCCACGATGCCGGCTCCGGCCTGCACGCTGAATTTTTGGCCCCGCATCAGCAGGGTGCGGATGGTGATGCACATGTCCATGTCGCCATCTTGCCCGAAGTAGCCCACGGCACCGGCGTAGGGACCGCGGCGGCTGCCTTCAAGCTCCGAGAGGATCTCCATGGCCCGAATTTTTGGTGCACCGGATACCGTTCCGGCCGGAAAAGTGGCCCGCAAAGCGTCGAACATGTCCAAGCCTTCGTTCAACTCGCCCGATACCCGACTGACGAGATGCATCACGTGGCTGTAACGCTCGATGATGAATTGCTCGGTGGGGCGTAC
>JADGEP010000215.1:0-1025 GCA_016744275.1 Candidatus Krumholzibacteriia bacterium
GTCCAAAGGAACCGCTCCCTTGGAGGCCCACGCCGCACCAAGAGTATCGCGTTCACTATCGCCGAAGACCTTTTCAAAGACCTTGTAAGTTAATTCGGATTGCGCCTGGACTCCCAGACCGTTGGACCACTCGTCATCAGCCAGGAAGATGCCGCGGCGGCGCCAATCCTGGTTGGCCTGCACGTTTTCGACAGTGATGACCTTGTCTATCATCACGTTCAGTTCGCCCACGGAGTTGCAGGGAAAACGGCCCGTGTACATGTCCCATGGAGCAGACACATCAAAAGGAAACGAATCGTTGGGATAATTGCCACCGGCCTGCAGGCTGGTGTACCACTTATCCGACGCCATCAATTCCGGCGCAAACCCGGATGCGTGCTGGACGTGATAATGGGTCGGCACCCAGTCGGTGCTCCAGTCCCTGGCCGTCGCCAGGACCTCCTTGCCCAACGCATTTTCGTTGGCATCGCCAACAATCATCAACGACCAGCTGTTCCACTGGGAAATGGCATGGCTGGTGAAGCGCTTAATCGCCCACGGATCTTTCAACCCGCCACTGTACCAATCGTAAATGTCCTGGACCTTCACCACATGAACTTCCAACGCACCACCGGACCGAGCAATGCGGTGGTCCACCCAACGACCAATGGCATCACTGAAATCTTCGTGGGTGATGACAATCAGATCGGGGTTGCGCCCACCCGTTTCAGTCGGTGAAGCGGGGTCGCCTGCAACCAATGAACGGAAGGTCACAAATTCCTCGATGCCGCTGCCACTGGCGTCACCTACGGCAAAATAGCTGAGCTGCTCGCCAACACCCTGATTGGGCATCACCGACAGTTTCCAAGTGGCGCCATCCTGGACCACATTTCCGGCACTGAGTTGGACCAAAACCGGCGTTCGCGGATCGGTGATGTCATACAGGCCCAGGTCGCCGTCAACAAATCCGGTGACTTCCACCGGTCTGGCTCCCGCGGCGGTGCCCAATTGGAAATCCAGCCGGTTGTTGGTGGCCTGATAGAGCG
>JADGEP010000215.1:1035-6730 GCA_016744275.1 Candidatus Krumholzibacteriia bacterium
AGATAAGAGAATGTGATGCCACCATCTGGGTTGGTCGTCATCCGGACTCGGGTCGAAGCCCCGTCCAGGGCCGCCGGGGGCAGATCGTGGGTGCGCACCACCTCGGACGTGCTGGACAAGACATAGTCTTCCAGAAGGGTGGTAGTGGTGCCGGTGAGCAATTCAAATCTTAACGCACGGGAAACAGAGTTGAATCCTGTTAATCCCACTTGCAGCTGGGCGCTGGACCCAGCGGGGTCCGGTGAAAAAAGCGGGTTGATGGATGCGGTGACTTCCCGCGCCAAGTGATTGTTGTAGTACAGGCGGTCACTCGCCACATTCGGCAGGTTTTCGCGAAACGCCTCTTGCTCCTCAACGTGTTCGCTGCGCCGGTAGTTGGCCAACGGTGTGCCGGTCGCCGCGGGCAGGCTGGTGGTCGCCATGCGCGCCCAGGATTGGCCCGCATCCGGCGTGCTGCCGGCGACCCAATAGAAGTTGGTCTCATTGTTCTGCTCGAAGGGGTCACCCGCACCTGGCACCGTCACCAGACCATCGCCCAAATCTGTGGTGAATTCCGTGTCGTCGCGCAAGCGCAAGCCGTAGAACACAAAGAAGTCGTCGCCGTCGAAGGCATCGCCTTCACCCACCATGTGGATCGGCACCTCAATTTCGGCGTAGGGAGGCGCGCCACTGCCATCATCCAAAGCCGGCATATAACGGCGTTGGTAGAGTCGGATTTCGCTTTCCTGAATCGCCACATCCGGCAGCAGGCTGCGGGTGCGCAACTGGTTGTAGGTCACGCGGTGCATTTTTGTTTTGGTGACGGCCAAGCGCGATTCGAATCCCAGCAGAGAGCCCGATTTTTCGCCCCGGGCAGCCATGGCTTTGCTAGCTGGACCGTTGGCAGCGCCATGGAATGCCGCCTCTGTGCCCACCTGTTCCAGCATGTTGGCATTGAGAAAGGCGCCGCCAAAGCGTTGGTCATTGGCGCTCGATTTGCGGCGCACCTGCTGCTCCGGGATGGCCGATTTCGCGCCGCCCTTCTCGGCCACAAAACGCACTTCCCAGGATCCGCTGGCGAGAGTCGTGCTGGCTCTGCCGGCGCCATCTGCCTGGACCCCTGTGATACGGTAAGGCACCACGCGATGGCCTCGCCACCATCCCATTTCCCCCAGGGTGACGGCCGTGGTTGTTGATTGACCGCCGCGTTTATCCAAGGCGCTTTGGGCCCCAATGGGGATGTCGTATTCGGTGGGAAGTGCTTCGCCTGGCAGGATCAAAATTTCGGCCACGCCGGTGTCGAAGCTTTCGACACCACGCTGGATCACCGGCGTCATCTCCACCATCAAGGGGCGGTTCGCCGCCGGAGCCCATTGCTCCGAAATCGTGCGCAACTCGGGTCGGGTTCCGGGCGGTACGATCAGCCAGCCGCCCTGAGTCGGCACCCGTGCGCCACCGACAGGACCCGACGTGGTGAACCCAGGCATTTCCAGTTCGAACAACGTGAGCGAACCATCGCGCACCGACACTTCACGCCACTGGGGCTGCAATCCTTCGAGGCTGAAACTGACGCCCTGCCGTGAGCTCTCTTGCACCCGCACCAGTCCAGAATCTTGGCTTGCGGCTGCCTGCGCGATTTGAGTCCATCCACTGATCATCAGCACCCCCACCAGACAAGCGGCTAAGAACCAGCCCCGCTGGTGATGGTCATTCCCGACAACGGTACGTACAAAACGGCCCATTTTGGTCTCCTGCAATATTGGTGGCTGAAAACGATCAGGGGAGGGTCATGCCCGGCGGCATGTCTTTATTATAGGACGAAAACATGATCTGGTCAATGGGTCCGGATGCCTCTTTTGTGGGAAATGGCCCGCATTTATGCCGTTGCAGGGCACAAAAAAGGGCGGGATGAACCCGCCCTTTTCAAAAGCATCTGAACCGGTTTAACGGAACAGCGACTTCACGTTACCCCAGGACTCGGTCTCAACAGCGACAACGCCGGTGTTGATGCCAAAGACATGGTTCGCGTAGTCACCCGAGGAAGGCCAAGCCGCCTGCAGGTTGTTCGATACGATCGAACCGTCAACGATGGCCATGAAACCAGGAATACTGGGGACCGTCGTCGTGTTCAGGAAAACTTCCTTCGGATTGCCATCGGTCACCATGACACTGAAGGTCATCATCATCGCAGCCACGCCGCTGACGGGCACGGGATCGGCAAAACCGACAACGTACTCATTGCCTTCACCCAGACGAATGGCATTGCCATTGAAATTCTGGCTCAAAACAAACAGGCCAGGCAGGGTAGGATCCGCAGCCGCGGGACCTGTCCAGAAGCCCACCTGAGCTTCGAAGCCGGAGACAGCCGTCATCACGCGCTCGAAAGGAGGCGTGCCGTTGCCATCAACGAATGCATGGTTGACGGGGTTCGTCACCACGAGAAATACGCTGAACGGAACGTTCACTGTCGGGTTGATCGAAGCCGAAGACGGCGTACCGGTCATGTCAGTGTACAGACCAATCTGGTTAAAAGCCGTCTGGGCAAAGCCAGCACTCGGGGCCAGCAACGTCAAAGCGGCCAACGCGGACACAGCAAAGAACAGTTTCTTCATTTTGTGGTTCCTCTTTCTAGGAAAATCCATTTTTCAGCCCTGGGACCATGGATAGCCGATCGTACGACGCGGCAGCCCAACAGAAATCAGCAGGCGAACATCCGTATCACACTGATTTCCAGGCACACCCCAACAACGGGCCACCAAAAACGCAACAGCGGTAACATACAGGGTGTGTCCAGCACCGACAAGCATTGTTTTGGAACGATAGCGGTTTTTTACACCGCCTCTACCCCCCAACCTTTTGGCCTTATCAACGACGGCCGCAGGTCAATCCCAGCGCTTGTCGGCTCTTGACAGAACCCGGCATAAATATCTGTGCAAAGACTGTTCCTGTCAATAGTTGAACTTTAAAGCGATTTGGGAGCCCGTTTCCTGCCTTTAAGGTCAAAAATGCCGCAGTATCGAAAAAACTGCCGGGCAATGCGCCCCCTGGCTCCCGGACAAAACACCTGGCTCCCGGGCAGAAAAAGGCCCGGATGGCTAACCATCCGGGCCAACGACCTAAGTCGCATTCAAGCACCAGGTTCGTTTAACGGAACAGGCTCTTGACGCTACCGAAGGAAGCTTCTTCGACAGCCACGGGGCAGTCGCCATTGATCGAGGCGACGGGCGTGCCGACTCCACCAGTGGCCAGACCCAAGGAACGGATCGCGCCACCAATTTCGTAGGCAGGCAGACCGTCATCGATCGACTGGATGGTCGACGGGCCCAGGAAGATATCCACCGGGAACGCGCCCAGCAGCATCAGGTTCCAAGACACGAACTGAACGGCGCCGTTACCCGGCAGCGGGGAAGCCAAACCAACGACATAGTCGCCAATCAGCTTATCATCGCTGTTACCCAGATCCACAGCACCGGCAGGCAAAGAGTTGCCCAAACGGAAGAACAATCCGTCCATACCAGCAGGCACGACAACTTCGTAGCCGCACTCCAACCCATGAACCTCAGCGGAGGTCGGGTTGGTGATCGTGATATAGGCGGGGAAAGGCACGTTAGGCGTAGCCGTGGTGCAATTCATGTTCGCATCGGTGTCAAAATAGACGCCGAGCATATCCGGATCGGGATCGATACCGGCGAAAGCCGTCGTGGCCATCAAGCTGACAAGCAGCAGAACTACCAACTTTTTCATGTTTAATCTCCTCAAAGGATGCAGGCTCCATTGTTGTATGTCGCCGCGCGAGACGGGCGAGTCTGAATGTGGCCCTACAACCTGCATCTGCAGGGCCACTAAGGGATCTTCACACCGGTGGGAAATCAAGATTTGAGTCTTGAAATTTCCCTCTCCAACTCGCGCTGGAGTTTTGATGTTCCAACCTGAAAGTGTATTCAAACCGGCGAACCGGTCCGTTTACAGCTTACGGGCAGGAAGCACCCAAGGCCTGAGCCAAACGAACAACGTCAGACAGGTTCACAGCGTTGTCGAACGCGAAGTCCGAACGGAACGCATAAACGCCGCCATAGAAGTCGCCGGCGAACAGAGGCACATCGGTCAGGTTGACGTTGCCGTCACCGTTGATGTCCGCACTGTTGTGGCTGATGGCCAGGCCAGCACCGCTCGTCAGAGCCGCGCCGGAGATCATCACGACAGTCAAGGCTTCGCTGGAGCCACCGGCCTGCAGAGGAGTGACCCAGTTGGTCACGCCAGAGGCGTTGGTGTTGGCGTCGGAAGTTGCACCACCGGTGCAAGCAGCCATGCCGCTATCAGCGGATTCGATCCAAGCATCTTCGAACGGGAAGTTGGCGATAGGTACGCCAGCGCCGTCCAGAAGAGTCAGGGTGATGGTCGCATCAACGGTACCGCCAACGATGGCAGCACTGGTGAAAGCGGATCCGCCACCATTGGGAATGTTGAACATAACCGCGGTCTCGGGACCCGCATATGCGCGACCGGCCGTGGACAAATCCAGGTCAGGCACGCCAGCAGTAGCGAAAGACGCGGCACCAACCATCAGGGTAATTGCAAAAATACCCATGAGTTTCCTAAGAACCATTAGGACACCTCCAAAAAAGGCAAAATTAGCGAGGGTGGCTAACCCAAGCGGACACATTGACAACTGCGTTGAGCACTCCTTCCCACTCACATGTCCATCACTTGACCTAATGAGATTACCACAGCACCCGGGGCCACGCAACAGGTTTTTTTTGTCTACTGTGGAAAATTGACGAAAGAGCCTCTGATATCATGACCTAATTGAGGTGCAAACAACAAAAACGGCCTGGACGGGAAAACCGTCCAGGCCGTGCGCTGAGGCGCCAAAAGGCCGATTCCTAGCGGAAAAGGCTCTTCACGCTGCCAAAGCTGGCTTCTTCAACCGCCACCGGGCCCAGGCCGTTGATCACGGCTACGGGCACATTGGCGCCACCGGTGGACAGTCCCAATGGCAGAATGACGCCACCGATTTCATAGGCAGGCAGCCCGTCATCGATGGATTGGACATTGGACGGACCGAGGAAGATTTCCACGGTCATCGGGGACAGAAGCATGAACTGCCAGGTCACAAATGTCGTTGCCGGGTTGCCGGGCAAGGGAGTCGCCAAGCCAGCAACATAGTCGCCGCTCAACTTGTCATCGCTAACGCCCAAATCGACCGAACCCGCAGGCAGGCTGTTGGACAAGCGGAAGAACAGGCCCTCAAAACCCGCCGGAACAACGATGTCATAGCCAAATTCCAAGCCCCAGACGTCAGCCGCCGAAGGGTTTGTAATCATGACATATGCATCAAAAGGAACGTTCACGATTGGGTTGATCGAATTCTCGTCAGCATTTGCATCAAAGTAAACGCCCAGCATGTCCGGATCTTCATCAACGACGGCAAAAGCCGAAGTGGCCATCAAGCTGACCAACAGCAGAACTATCAACTTCTTCATTTTGTGTCTCCTCATAAGGTGCGCAGGGATCGCATTGTTTCCGCCGTGTACAATTCCACGGGCGAGGTGTGGCCCTGCCTCCTGCATGGGCAGGGCCACTCAGAACTACGAAAACAAGCTTACGGGCATGACGCGCCGAGAGCCTGAGCCAAGCGGACAACGTCAGACAGGTTCACAGCGTTGTCGAACGCGAAGTCCGAACGGAACGCATAAACGCCGCCATAGAAGTCGCC
>JADGEP010000216.1:0-4873 GCA_016744275.1 Candidatus Krumholzibacteriia bacterium
AGTCTGAGCTGAGACAACATCTTGGGTTTACGGAAAGCATCAGACTATGGAAGTTCAGAAGTTGCACACGGATCCGACGCACACCCTGGCCATCGACGGCGGCACACCTGTCCGCACGGCGCCCATTCCCCGATGGCCCTTCTTTAACGAAGACACCGTCGCTGCGGTGGCGGAAGTCTTGCAATCCGGTCGGGTGAATTACTGGACGGGCGAAAAGGGCCGCGATTTCGAAGCGGAATTTGCCCGTTTTTGCGATGCCAAACATGCCGTCGCTCTGGCCAATGGCACGGTGGCTCTGGAGTTGGCATTGCGTGGCCTGGAATTGCAGGATGGCGACGAAGTCATCACCACCTGCCGCAGTTTCATGGCCAGCGCCAGCAGCATCGTGCTCTGCGGTGGGCGCGTTGTCTTTGCCGATATCGAAGCCGACTCGCAGAACATATCGGCGGCAACGGTTGCGCCTCTGGTCACTCCGCGCACCCGGGCCATCATCGCCGTGCACCACGCCGGCTTGGCGTGCGACATGGACCCGCTGCTGGCCTTGGCGAATGAACACGATTTGGTCTTGATCGAAGATTGCGCCCAGGCTCATGGCGCCCGCTACAAAGGCCGGCCCGTGGGGGCCATCGGCCATGTGGGTTGCTGGTCTTTCTGCCAGGACAAAATCATGACCACCGGCGGTGAAGGCGGCATGCTCACCACCAACGACGAGCAGCTTTGGCGCCGGGCCTGGTCCTTCAAGGACCACGGTAAAAACCACGCCAAGGTTTTTGCGGCCAATCCCAAGCCCGGTTTCCGCTGGCTGCACGACAGCATCGGCACCAATTGGCGTTTGACGGAAATGCAGTCGGCCATTGGTTTATTGCAACTGGGCAAGATCGAAGATTGGCACGCCCGCCGTGCTGCCAACGCTCAGGTGCTCATTGACGGTTTGGCTGATTTGTCCGGCCTGGAGGTGGCGCCTGTACCGGCCGAATTCGAACACGCCTGGTACAAGTTTTACGCCTTTGTGCGTCTGGAAAATCTGGCCGCCGGTTGGGACCGCGACCGCATCAAGGATGCGATCCGGGCCGAAGGTGTGCCTTGTGATACGGGCACTTGCCCTGAAATGTACCGCGAAGAGGCTTTTGCCGACAACGGCATGCGACCGACATCCCGGCTGCCAGTGGCCATGGATTTGGGATTGCGCAGTTTGTTTTTTCAGGTCCACACCGCTTTGCAACCAAGCGACATGGAAGATGTGGTCGCTGCGGTGCGCAAGGTGATGAAAGTCGCGACGGCCTAGGCCCAGTAACGCAGTTTTGACCAGGCCAAATACTGGCTTCACACGGATGTGAGGAACGGGATGACAAAAATCGACGAGTCCAATTCAGCGGGCAACGTTCTGTTGCGTGAAGACGGCGCCTTGACCCGGATGGTGCGCCGCAATCGTCTGCTGTTCACCCTCGCGTTTTTTGGTTTGCTGGCAGCCATCTCCGTTTCGCTCTCTTTCTTCCTGCGTTTTGTCGTGCTTGGTCCGCTCTTGCAAACCAGCGTCGACGGCTGGCAAAACTGGTGGCTGGCCATGCTCGGCGTCACGGTGCCGGTACGGTTGCTTTTCTTTTGGGCCATCGGTTTGCACAAGACTTCGTGGCGCTTCGCCTCGGTGGAAGATTTGCCGCCATTGGTGGGCGCGGTGCTTTCCAGCTCCGCTTTGATCATGGTCGCGTTGTGGGTGTTTTGGAAAGCGCCTGGCGGCTTTCCACTGTCTTCCTTGGCCATCGATATGGTGCTGTGCCTGGTGCTGGTGACCATTGGCCGGTTTGCCTTCCGGCTCGTCAGCGGGCCCTCAGACAGATTTGGTAATAAGGTGCCGCGCAAGCGGGCGATTGTTGTGGGCAGCGGCAACGCCGGGGCGTTGACCATCGAAGCGATGCAGTCGCCACGTTTGGGTGGGTTTCGCCCGGTGGCCCTGGTCGACGACAACGTGCATGCTCAGGGCGTGCGCATCCGTGGGGTTGAGGTCATGGGCACCATTGCTGACATCGCCACGGTGGCCAAAAAACGCAAGGCCGAGGTCATCGTTTTGGCCATTCCTTCGGCCAGCACTTCGGAGTTGTACCGCATTGTGGACCACTGCCAACAAGCCGGACTGCCGCTCAAATCGGTCCCAAGTTTTTGGGAGATCATGGAGAGCGAAAAGCCGGGCATCCGGCGGGTAGAAGATTTCAGCACTACCAGTTTGTTGACCCGGCGCCCCGTCAGTGGCGACGTGAGCGTGATCCATGAAATGCTCAAAGGCAAGCGGGTGTTGGTCACTGGTGCCGCAGGTTCCATCGGCTCGGAAGTCTGTCGCCAAATCGTCGAGAGTGGGGCAGCGCATCTGGCCTGCCTGGACAAGGACGAGAACGGCCTGTTCCGCATCGAGCGCGAGTTGCGTGACCACACTGTGGATACAACTTTTGAATTTCTGCTGGGCGACATCAAGAACCCGCGGCGCCTGGAACAGTTTTTCGCCAGCGCGCAGCCCGAGATCGTTTTTCATGCAGCGGCCTACAAACACGTGCCCATCCTGCAGTTTCATCCGGAAGAAGCGGTGCTCAACAACGTCTACGGCACCCGGCAGTTGGCCGATATGGCGGTGCGTCATGGGGTCGAACGTTTCGTGATGATCTCGACCGACAAGTCGGTCAATCCGACCAACGTGATGGGGGCCAGCAAGCAGATCGCCGAGAAAGTGATCCTTACGCGGCAGGCCCAGGCCGAAAACCAGACGCGATTCTCGATCATCCGTTTTGGCAATGTGCTGGGCAGCGCCGGCAGCGTGGTTGAGATGTTCAACAAGCAGATCAAACGCGGCGGTCCGGTGACGGTCACTCATCCGGACATGGAGCGCTTCTTCATGACCATCGCCGAGGCGGTGCAGCTGGTGCTGTTTGCCGCGGCCATGGGCAAGGGCGGCGACGTGTTCATCCTGGACATGGGCAAGTCGGTGAAGATCGATGAATTGGCGCGGCAGATGATCCGGCTGTCGGGGCTGACTCCGGATGTGGATATTCCGCTGGAGTACACGGGGCTGCGGCCGGGTGAAAAGTTGTACGAAGAGCTGTGGGCTGAGGGCGAAGAACCGGCGGCCACCGACAACGACGGCATCATGGTGGCGCGGCGACAGGCCATCGACCTGGACGCTGTTGAAGCGGGGGCCGGGCGCATTGTCGAGGCGGCCATGTTGGGGGATCATGACGGGATCTGGCGGGAGTTGTTGGCCTTGGTGCCTGATTTTGCGGGACATACCGGGCGGGAAGCGGAAACACCGCCGGAAGACCCGCGGCTTGAGACAAAGCGTGGCTCTATGGAATCCAGTGGCATTCAGGGACCCGAGCCGAAATGACGGCGACGCGCCCTTCGCTGCGCCACAATTTCTCGTGGACCTTTATGGGCAACCTTGTTTATGCCACCAGTCTGTGGGTCATTCTCTCTTTGTTGACCAAAGTCGGCGATACGGGAACCGTGGGGCGTTTTTCTCTGGCATCAGTCATAGCCACGCCCATCATCATGTTCAGCAATCTGCAATTGCGGGCCCTGTTGACGACTGATGCCCGTGGGGACTACACCCTGTCTGATTATGTCGGGTTGCGTTTGATGGCCCTGCCGGTGGGATTGGCGATCGTATTGGTGGTGGCCATTTGGGGTTACAGCGGAGGCCAGATTTTGGTCATTGGCTTGGTCGGATTGGCGCGAGTAGTCGAATCCTGCAGTGACATCCTGTATGGGTACGCCCAAAAGCGCGAACGCCTCGATTTGGTGGCACGCTCGATGATCATCAAAGGAGTCGCCACGGTGGCGGTGGCCGGCGGGACCTACGCCCTGACTCTCAGTCTGCCTGCGGCAATGGCCGCCCTAGTGGTGGCCTGGTTGGTGCCGTTGCTGGTCTATGATTTGCCAAAATGCCGCCAACTGGCAGGTGAGGTCGAGGGCGACTGCTTGCGTCCGGCCTGGCGCTGGACTCATCTGCGTTCGTTGGTTTGGACTGCGTTGCCCATGGGCGTGGTCATGCTGCTGATTCAGTTGCGCAATACGATTCCCCGCACGATTCTGGAAGCTCATTACAGCGAAAATGAGTTGGGGATTTTTGCGGCACTGGCCTACCTGGTGATCGTCGGCACCACAGTAACCCTGGCTTTGGCCCAATCCAGTCTGGCTCGGCTTTCGGTCTATTATGCCGAAGGTCTGGCCCGACCATTTCGCCGCACAGTGGGCAAGCTGGTTCTCATCGGTGTGGGGCTGGGCGTGGCGGCTGTCCTGGTGGCCTGGTTGCTGGGCGCCCCGATCCTGAATCTGATCTATGAAGAAGAATACGGGGACCATGCCGACTTGCTGGTCCTGATTATGGCCGCCGGTGGTATTCTGTTTTTGGCCAACCTGCTGGGGGCCCCGGCCACCGCGACGCGCAGCTTTCGGGGCCAGATGGTGGTGCATCTGGTGAACGTCGCGGTGCTCTATGGTTTGGGGTCGGCGCTGATCCCTCGTCTGGGCATGGTTGGTGCCGCCTGGACCATGTTGGGCGGCGCCCTGTGGGTGACTATTGGGTATGGTGGATTGGTATTGCTTGGTTACCGGCGCTTGGTTTCCATGGTGGGAACGGAGGCGACATCGTGAATCTTGTCGACTTTGGTTGGTTATTGCTGTTTGCATTTGTCGGCGCCGTCGGAATTGTCATCGGACGTCGTATGTTCGGTTTCTGGTTTTCGCCCTTGGCTGTTTTTGTGGGCATCATTCTTTTTTTGGTGATCCTGTTGATCATCGTGGAGCGGTTCGTCACGATTCAGGGGGAGCGGACCATCATCATCAACGAGGACACCGGCAACCCCATTCACGTGGAGGGCACCCCCAC
>JADGEP010000216.1:4883-5592 GCA_016744275.1 Candidatus Krumholzibacteriia bacterium
GCTGATCGCATTGATCTGCTACACGTTTGGCACCATGATCGCGATGGAGGGCAGCCCTCGTGATAAAATGAACGATCGCCCGCCCGCTTTTGACGCCACGGGACTGGACACGTTTTTTACCATCACGGCCATCTTGGCCTCGATCGGCTGGGTGCTGGCCGTGATGATCTTGGTGGGGCGTCATGGCCTGGGAGCGCTACTGGGAAACATCTGGGTGCTTCAACTCGAATTCCAAATGCAGTTCATTGGATACCTGAATATGATCGGGATTCTGGTGCTGCCGACGTTTGTGCTGAAATGGTCACGGGGGCGGGTGCATTTTTGGGATTTTGCATTGGTGGGGACGGCATTGTTCGGACTGTTGCTGGCCGGAATCAAAGCCTATCTCATCTACTCCATGCTCACGGCTCTGTTCGTTTGGAGCACCACTCGGCCCGATAAATTCCGGACATCATACTTGTTCGGTGGCCTGCTGGTGATGCTGGGCTTCTTTATTGTGTATACCAATAAAGTCGACATTTTTGTTTCAGACAGTTTTGAATCGGCGACTTGGTTGGCGAACTTTCCCTCCTTGCAACGGCCGTACGTCTATTTGGTGGGCAGTTGGCCAGCCTTGGAAAGTATTGTCAATGGCACTCTCGCCGATGCGCCGACCGGTGGCGTTGTTGTTTTGCAACCGCTATGGAAGTTGTTGGGCGATGGCCTGGGA
>JADGEP010000216.1:5602-6691 GCA_016744275.1 Candidatus Krumholzibacteriia bacterium
TCATTGACCCGATGCCATTCAATCTTCCTTTCAGCAACATCGGCACGACGTTTTTTAACGTGTACAGCTTGCCCGGCGAAATCTATTGGGATTTCGGCTGGCCAGGGCTGATTATCCTGACAACGTTGTTGGGATACCTGAGCACCAAGCTCTACCTGCGTGTCCGTCGCTTGGACTACTGGGCCCACCATTTGGTCTATGGCATCATCGGCTATGGATTGTTTCTATCGCCATTTGTCTATTCGTACCGGTTTAATGTTTTTGTCATTCTGGGGTACATTTTTGCAGTGGCATTTATAGGCCTGCGCGGCGGCGCGTTGCTGGTGGGGCAAAAAAATGACTAGGGCCCAGGGATGACCAGCCCCTTAAACGTCATCGGCCTGACCGGCCACCGTCAAACACCCAGTGCCCGTTTCCGGGTGGGGCAATTTGTTGACCCCTTGGCGGCTGAAGGGGTGTCTCTCCAATGGCGGCCGGCTCCAATCTCGGAATACCCACCAGCAGAAACCTGGCGGCGCCCTCTGTGGCTGCCGGCCAGTTTGGCTGCCCGCTTGCCCGACATCGCGCGCACCTGGCGCGGTGATGTCACGTTGTTCAATCGCGAATTCATTTCCACCCTGGCCACTTTGGAGGGCTGGACCAAGCGCCCGCGGGTGTTCGACGTGGATGACGCCATCTGGCTGCGGCGAGGTGGTGGCTATGCGGCCCGATTGGCCGGCCAGATGGACTTGATCGTGTGTGGCAATGACATCATTGCCGACTGGTTTGGGCGTCACAATTCGCAGGTGGAAATCTTGCCCACCGCGGTCGATACAGAGAGGTTTGTGCCGCGTCCGGCGAAAGATCCTGAATCTGCGCCGACTTTTGGCTGGAGCGGCACTTCTTCAAACCACCATTATCTTCTGGAGTTGGAAGAATCTTTCGCCGCCGTTCTGAAAGAAGTGCCCGACTCCCGCATGCGGGTGTGCTCCGATATGGAACCCCGTTGGCGCCACTTGCCTGCCGATCGTGTCGATTTTGTTCCGTGGTCCGTGGCCGCTGAAGTTTCCTTTTTCCAGTCGCTGGACGTGGGCTTGATGCCGCTGGAAG
>JADGEP010000217.1 GCA_016744275.1 Candidatus Krumholzibacteriia bacterium
CGCACTTGTGGGTCATGGTGGCCGGATGGGTGGCCAGCGATTCGATGGCGCCCAGGTTTTCCGCGGGGGTGATCAGTTTCAAATTGTGCAACAACGCGGCGGCGTGTTGCAGCCCACCAGACACCTCCAGCGAGACGATGCCACCGCCATTGAGTTGCTGTTGGCGGGCGAGGTCGAACTGGGCGAAGGATTCGAGTCCGGGGTAGTGCACCCGCTTGACCAACGGGTTCTGTTCCAGGGCCCGCGCCACCAGGCTGGCATTGCTGGCGTGCCGTTCCAGGCGCAAGGGCAGGGTCTTCAAGCCCTGCAACGTGAGCCAGGCGTTGTGCGGATTCTGGATCGTGCCCTGGGCGGTGCGGATGTACCGGATGCGTTCATGCAGTTCCGCATCCCGGGTGCAGATGGCTCCACCGACGGTGGCGTTGTGGCCGTCGACGTATTTGGTGGTTGAGTAGAGGGTCAGGTCGGCACCCAAATCCAAAGGACGTTGCAGCACCGGTGTAAGAAAAGTGTTGTCGACAACAACCAGCGCCCCATGCTGGCGGGCGATGCTGGCGCAGGCCCCGATGTCGGTCAGTTTGAGCGTGGGATTGGCCGGTGATTCGAGAATCACCAAGCGCGTGGTTTGGGTCAGGGCCTTGGCGAAGGCCTGCTGATCGGCAGTGTCGACAAAGCTGCTGGTAACGCCAAAGTTTTCCAGGATTTCTCGTAAAAAACGAAAGGTTCCGCCGTAGACGATGTCGCTGCAAACGACGTGATCACCGGCTTTGAGCAATGCCAGGCACAGGGTTGCGGTGGCGGCCATGCCGGTGCCGAAGCACAGGGCCGAGCCCGCGTCCTCGAGATGGCCGAGCCGGTCTTCCAGGGCGGTGACCGTCGGATTGCCCACCCGGCTGTAGGAATAGGCCTGGTCCTCGCCCACAGCGGCGTGGCGAAAGGTGGTGGTTTGGTAGATTGGGGGCAGGACCGCCCCGTGGGCCGAGTCGACAGTGGCGCCGCCCCGGATGCAATCGGTGGAAAATCTGCTCACGCGTGACATATGCGAACTCCTCATTGGAAAACACCTGATTTCCTCCGTTGTGGAGGAAAAAAAATCCGCCTCGGCTCAGGCCGGGCGGTTGTCTTCCGTGAGGATGTTCGTGAGGTATCTAGCGGTCTTCCCTCCCCACAAACAGACAACTGCCCGGCCCTGGCATGGACATAGCCATGGGCATTCGCATCATCATGCGGGAGCAGTTGGTGTGGAGGTTCGCGCTCATCAGGATCCTGTCGCTGAATATCGGATGAATTCGAGCCCTTTTTGGCTCGTGGGCAAGATAGGCACACACGGGTAGTCAGGTCAAGCAATTGGTCAAAAAAAACATCCTGTTATTTTCTTGACATCAACTGGCAAAAATTAAACATTTAATTTTGATAGTTGATAATCGCTGTAGGGGGCAAAGTTCTAATTTGTTGTTCCTACACTACTTGCCCGGTTTTCAAATACCGGAGAAGACGGGAAAACAGTAGAACCGGGGCTGCGGGAGACCGCAGGAACCGGTCGAGGGGGTTTTCGCCGATGGTTCAATTCTATCTCGACGCCGAACGACTGCCAGCCTTTGTGGCCCACCTGATGGCCCAAAAAACGGTGATCGCACCGCACGCCAAGGGCCAAAAATCATTCACATTTGAAACCGTGGCCGAGCCGGATCAAGTGGTGCTGGATTATCCACGCGTCATGCAATCGATCCGCAAATTCTTCCTGCCGCCCAAGGAAGAACTGCTCACTTTTGACCTGACGGAAAACAGCTACGAAACGACCGAGGTGGAGCCCATCGACGCCATCTTCCTGGGCGTTCATTCGTACGATGTGGCTGCAGTTGGTCGTCTGGACTACAACTTCAGCGTGGGCAGCCCGGAAAAGAACTACCTGACGCGGCGCCAAGGTGCGGTGTTTGTGGGGGTCAGCTTCGTCCCTGACAGCTACCACTTCTCCGGTTCAGTCAACATCCGGCCTGAAGATCCGACCGGATGCGACATCTTCCTGACGAAACTTTTTGAAGGCTATGTCCTGGAAGTGCACACCCCGACGGGCGAAGAGCTCATCAAGGGGTTTGACATGCCCGCCCACGACGCGGGGCGTCCGGCCACGGGACACTTTCAGCAGCACATCTATGTGCCGCAGACCCGCCTTTCGGAAATCATGGAGCAGAGCTACGACAACGACGTCTGGGCCGAGACGGCCGAGCAATGCGTTGGCTGTGGCACCTGCAACCTGGTGTGTCCCACGTGCTACTGTTTCAACGTCGACGAAGCTGTGGACGTGACGGTGACCAAGGGTCATCGCGAACGCCACTGGGACGGCTGTATGCTGCGCAAGTTCAGCGAAGTCGCGGGAGGCGAAGTCTTCCGCGAATCCCTGGCTGGTCGCCAACGGCACCGGATTTTCCGCAAATTCAAGTACATCAGCGACACCACCGGGCAGCCCTGGTGTGTGGGATGCGGTCGTTGCACCGCAGCCTGTCCGGCGCATATCAGCATCGTCGGCATCGTCAACCGCCTGATCAGTGACCACGCGCAAGCCGTGGTTGCGCCCATATAGGGAGGGCCTGATGAATCTGAACGAATTTTTGCCCACGATCGAGCCTGAAAACCTGTATGCGCCGGTCATGGCCGAGATCACCGAGATCAAACGCCTGACCAGCATGGAAGTTTTCTACCGCATCGAACTGCCGGATGGCGCTGAACTTGGCCACCAACCGGGACAGTTCGTGGAAGTGTCCATCTTTGGTGTGGGTGAAGCTCCTTTCTCGATCTCCTCGTCGCCCACGCACAAGGGTTCATTCGAACTCGGCGTGCGCAAGGCCGGCATGTTGACCGACGTGATGACCCGTCTGCAGCCCGGCACCAAGCTGGGCATCCGCGGACCATTCGGCACGGGTGTCGATGTCGAAAAGTTCAAAGGCAAGGACGTGCTCATCGTCGCCGGTGGCATCGGCCTGGTGCCCATGCGCTCGATGATCAACTACGTGCTGGATCGTCGCGAAGACTTTGGTCGTTTGATCATCTGTTACGGCAGTCGCTCCGAGCAGGACTTGTTGTTCACCGATGAAATCGCCAAGTGGGAAGCCGACCCGAAAGTCGAATTCCACGTGACGGTGGATCAGGGCGGCGAAGGCTGGAAGGGCAACGTTGGTGTGATCACCACCCTGGTGCCTGGCCTGGACCTGGACCTGACCAATACCGCGTGCTGTGTTTGCGGCCCTCCCATCATGTACCGCTTCGTGCTGATGGCCCTGAAATCCAAAGGGCTGTCGGACGAAAGCATCTACATGTCCCTCGAGCGGCGCATGAAGTGTGGCGTGGGCAAATGCGGCCATTGCCAGATCAACTCTTCATACGTTTGCCAGGATGGGCCGGTCTACCACTATCCTGACCTTAAGAACCTGCAGGAGGCGCTCTAATGGCTGAAAAACCACGCGTCGCCATATTCGATTTCACCGGCTGCGAAGGTTGCGAGCTGAACCAGCTGAACTTCGAAGACCAACTGCTGGACATCCTGGCCCACGTCGACATCGTCGAGTGGCGCGAGGCCATGGATGATCGGGCGGCCGAATACGACATCGCCTTTGTCGAAGGTTCGCTGTCGACGCCTGATTGCATCACCCGCATCAATGACATCCGGCGCCGGACCAAGGTGCTGGTGGCGTTGGGCGCCTGTGCGGTGCAGGGCGGCATCAATGGCATGAAAAACACGCAGGCCATCGAAGAGGTTCGTGAAGAAGTGTATGGCGAGGACAAGTACCTGTTCCCGACCCTGCCGGCGCTGGCGTTGCACGAAGTGGTCAAGGTCGACTACAACGTGCGCGGCTGTCCCATGACGCAGATCGAATTCCTGAAGCTGTTTACGTCTCTGGTCATGGGCAAGCAACCCATCGAACCGGATCACGCCGTGTGCGTGGATTGCAAGCTGAAGGAGAACGAGTGCGTGTACGAACGGGGCATGATTTGCCTCGGCCCCGTGACACGGGCCGGTTGCGACGCGCAATGCCCGAGTGTGGGTCAGTACTGCACGGGGTGCCGTGGCCTGGTCACCAATCCCAACCTCAGCGGCATGGAAGAAATCCTGGTCGAACACGGCTTGAGCGTGGATGAGGCCTGGAAGCGGCTGGAACTTTACAACGCCAACGATCTGGAGGGGGCGCGCTGATGGGAACCAATCTGGACATCAAGGTCAAACACCTGACCCGGGTCGAGGGTCACGGCGATATCGTGGTGAACATGAAGGAAGGCCGCCTGGAAAAGGCGCAGCTGGAAATCGTCGAAGCCCCGCGCTATTTCGAGGCCATGCTCAAGGGCCGCAGTTTTCATGAAGCGGCGATCATCACGTCGCGCATCTGTGGCATCTGTTCGCTGGGCCACCAGATCACTTCACTGAAAACGACGGAACAGGCCCTGGGCCTGGAAGTCAGTGACCAGACCGTGGCCTTGCGCAAGCTGTGCATCCACGGGGCGACTCTGCAGTCGAATATCCTGCACGCCTATTTTTTGGCGGCGCCGGATTTTCTGAATGTGGGCTCGGTCTTTCCTCTGGTCGGCAGTCACCCTGAGGTCGTCAAGCGGGCGCTGCGCATGAAGCGTTTGGCCAACGACATGGGCGATGTGATTTCCGGGCGCGCGGTGCACCCGATCACGCCGGTGCCGGGCGGATTCACCGCCATTCCTTCAGCCAGCGCGTTGAAGGAATTGAAGCGGCGCCTGGAAGAGGACATGTATCCGGACCTTTTGGCGACAGTGGAGACACTCAAGAGCCTGGCCGGTGCGATTCCCGGATTCACCCGCGAAACCGAGTACATCTCGTTGCGCAACGACCACGAGTACGCGTTGTACGATGGCGACATTTGCAGCAGTGATACGGGCCGGATTTCGGATACGGAATACCGCAAGATGACCAACGAATTCGTGGTGCCTCACAGCACGAGCAAGCACTGCAAAGTGAACCGCTCGAGCTACATGGCCGGCGCCCTGGCGCGTTGGAACAACAACCACGACAAACTGGGTGAATTGGCTCATACGGCGGCAGCGGCGCTGGGGTTGACCCCGGATTGCTACAACCCGTACATGAATACCATCGCCCAGGTGGTCGAGGCCGCTGATTGCGCCATCGATTCGATTCGTCTGCTGGATGAGTTGTTGGCCAATGGCCTGAAGGACGAATTGCCCAACCAGGAACCGACGAAATTTGGCACCGGCGTGGGCTGCACCGAGGTGCCGCGGGGCATCCTGTACCACGAGTACACCTACGACAACAAGGGTCGGATCGTCAAAGCCAACTGCATCATCCCGACGGGTCAGAATTTGGCCAACATTGATGATGACATGAAGAAGCTTGTGCCCGAAATCATCGAAAAGTCCAAGGAAGAGATCACTCTGCATCTGGAGATGTTGGTGCGGGCCTACGACCCGTGCATCAGCTGCTCGGTTCACCTTCTGGACGTGGAATTCGTGGAATAGGGGTCAGTCATGAAAATCTTCGCGGTCGGCAACAGCTTCTACGGAGATGATGGGGTTGGGGCAGCGGTTTTGGAACGGATCAGGGAGAGCGATGCCTTCCCCGGCGCCAAACTGGTCGACATCCATACCGACGCCCTGTCCCTCATCGATGAACTGGAGCTCAACGAATTGAACGTGGTGATTGATGCCGCGGACATGGGATTGGATCCCGGCGACGCCATGGGTTTCCGCCCCTCGGAAGTGAAGATGAAGATCCGCTCGGATCATCTGTCCATGCACGGTTTTGGCCTGGCCGAGGCCTTTGGCCTGGCGGTCGAATTGGGCCGCATGCCGCGCAAGGTGCTGATCGTGGGCGTGCAACCGGAACGTATCGAAATCAATCAGGGATTGACCGAATCGGTGGCTGCGGCCGTGCCCGAGGTCATCTCCATTATTAAAGCGGAGGTTTAGCCGGATGAGCGCGAAGACCATCCTGATCATTGACGACGACATCGACCTGGTGGAAATCCTGCGCATGACGCTGGAGTCCGAAGGGTACCGTGTCGTCGATGCCCAGAGCGGCGAACGCGGATTGGCCGTGGCCAAGGCCGAATCGCCCGACCTGATTTTGCTTGATGTGATGATGAGTCAGGTTGACGAGGGATTCCAGACCGCGTATGCCTTGCGGCAGGAAAAGGGCACTGTGGAAACACCGATCGTGATGTTGACCGCAGTGACTGATCGCACGGGATTTGAATTTGACCCTTCGCGGGACAAAGACTTCCTGCCCGTGGATGAATTCCTGGAAAAGCCTGTCAGTCCACGCCATTTAGTGGATGTGGTGCGCAAGCATTTGCCGACGACGATCTAGGAGGCCGGAAATCGAGGCAGGGAAAGCGGCGTCAACCTCAAGCAAGTTGCAGGCCGAGCCGATCGAACCGGGCTCTTCCCAATTCGTGTCGGCGGCGTCCTTGCGTCTGCGTTTGGATTGGCTGAACAGATTGCGCTGGGGCGCGGCCTTGGTCGTGCTGAGCAGTGTGTTGGTGGCAGGTCATTGGTTGGGCTTGGTGTTGCCCACTCTGGGCCTGCTGCTGACCGCCGGCGGTCTGTGCCTGCTGAATTTGCTTTACGTGATCCGCAATCCCCCTTGGCCGCCAACGGAAAGCCGCACCGAAATCCGCCTCGTCAAAGTGCAAA
>JADGEP010000218.1 GCA_016744275.1 Candidatus Krumholzibacteriia bacterium
GAATTCGGCAAAGCCCTCTTCGGCCAGATCAATGTTGCCGCGATTGCGGTCCAACTCGGCTTGGTCGAGAATCGAACGCCCTTCCTCGGGCAGGGTCTCGCCACTGACGTCTGTCGGCGTCGGCGGACGATACTCACCCAAGGTAGGAATACCCTGCCGGGTTGCCAAAAGGTCTACCCGTGCCGAGAGATCCCGCATGTACTCAGCATTGTCGTCCAGCTTTTGCAGCAGTTGGTCCATCCGGGTCGCCACTTGCCCCAGCTTGGCCAGACGCATGGCGGACGATTCATCACCGGCATCGCGGTCCATGCGCAACAAGGACCCCAGCGCCATGACTTCCTGGGTCAGGCGTTTGTTCTCCGCCTGCATCCGGGAAATGGCGTCGCGGTTGTCCTGGACCGAAACTTCAATCCGGTTCAACTGCGGGGCGCATCCGGTCAGTGCCATGCCGGCCATCATCATGACGATGATAGCCGACATTTTGCGCTGATTATTTTTGCTCATCATTCCGTTTCCTTATTACCTGTCGAGGTATTCCGTTGTTACGGACGCTCGAAATGCGCACGGCGGTTCTGGGCCCAGGCGTGGTCACTGCTGCCGCGGGAGAACGGGCGGTTCTCACCATAGCTCGTCACGCGCAGGCGCGACTTGGGCACACCCAAGCTCACCAGGTAGTCGCGCACGGCATTGGCCCGTTTTTCGCCCAGAGCCAGATTGTATTCCAGGGTGCCCCGTTCGTCGCAGTGACCGCTGATCAGAATGACGGTGCCGGCTTCGCGCATGGCCCGGGCGTTGCTCGACAGGATGCCCATCGCTTCGTTGTCCAACTCATACTGGTCGAAGTCGAAGAAGACATCGTCCACGCCGTAATCCGAAGGATCCATCGATTCGTAATCGGGCGTGGCCGGGATCTGGTCGGTGGTGTCTTCGGCAACGGGCGGGGGCGGCAGATCTTCAACCTGGGTGCCTGTATCCATGCCGGCTGTGGGGTCGTCCTGGATGTCGTTGTTGCCGCCGCCGCAACCGGACAGCAGAACCATTGCGAGAACAAGTGTCATTCCCGTGACCATCATCATTGTGCGATTCATCCAACCTCGGTTCATGTCTGAACACTCCTTGGCTTTCCGTTGTGTGTCGAGCCGGTCCTAGTTGGACCAGGCGGGAGAAATGTCGGGATCGTCCCCGAACGTCAACTGGCGGAAGGTTCCTTCCTCATCATCATAAACGTACAATTTGAAAACTCCGCTGCGATCCGATGCAAACACGAGGTGCCGCCCGTCCGGAGCCCAGCTGGGGTCTTCACAATTGCGCCAGCGGGAGTCGGTGATCACACGCCGATCCTCTCCGGTGGATTTCATCACCACGATCTGAGTGGTGTTTTTCTCGCGGGTGGCGTAGGCGATCTTATCGCCGCCGGGCGACCACACCGCTGAATCATTGTAGCGCCCCTCAAAGGTCAAACGGCGGCGCCCAGCGCCATCGCTGTCGATGATATATAACTGAGGGGTACCCGTTCTGTCACTGGTAAAAACCAAATCCCGGCCGCCGGGAGCCCAACTGGGGCTGATTTCAATGGCATTGGAGACCGTCAGGCGTTTGATGACCTTCCCCTCGGGGGTGATGCGGTAAATTTCCGGATTGCCGGCCCGGGACATCGAAACCAGCAGTTCCTTGCCATCCGGATGCCAATCCGCACCAAAATTGAGCCCTTCCTGGGAGGTCACCGCGCGCACCTTGCCATTGCTGGTGTCCAGAATGAATAGGCCCTGTTGGTGATCACGATAGCTCGTAAAGGCGATTTCAGATCCGTCTGGCGACCAGTTTGGGCAAAGATTAAGCACCCGGTTGGCCGTCAGTCGCAACAGACCTTCGCCGTCATAGTCGACAGCGTACAGGTCACTGCCTTCGCCACTGCTGCGCGAAAACACAACCCGTGTCATGGCGATGCCGCGCTCGCCGGTCAGGGCGTTGATTACTTCGTTGGCAAAATGGTGTCCGGTTGAACGCAGCTGAGAAGGCAAAGGCCGGTAGCGTTTGTTGAGCAATAATTGCCGGCCAGGCCAAGTCAACAGATTCAGGCTGATGGTTGTGGGCGCCGTCTCTCCGGTCTGAGCCGCATCGCGCAGCGGGCCTTCGACCGTGCCTTCTACGGTGTATTCGAAACTGAGGCTATCGGAATCCCCTGCATTCGCTTCGATGCGAAACATGCCACTGAGAATCAGGTCGTTGCCAATGATCCGCGTGAGCATGTCCGAAGCCTGCACTGAGGCTTCACCACCAGAGAGAACATCCAGGGCGTTGACTTCAACATCAGTCTTAATGAACGCACTGCCGGTGTGGATAATTTCAAATTCACTGTTCTGGGCCCAGCTAACGCTCGTGGCCAACAACAGCAAACAGACGACGGACAAGAATGAGACGGTACGGCGATGCATCACTTGCCAGGCTCCAGGTTAAAAACGAACGTAATGCCCAGGGACGTGCCCTTGTACTGCGGCGGCAGCGGCGGCAATTTGGTGGTCTTGACAGCGCGCAACGACTCGCGATCAAACACGCCCACGCCACTGTTGCGCACCAGTGTCACTTGGCTGACGGCCCCGTTGCGGGCCACCCTGAAATGCACCGCACAAGAAACGATGGCCCGTTTGCCAAACCCCAACTGTCGGGGCTTCCAGTTGTTGACAACCTTGCCTTCGATCAAGGAGATGTACCACGAAAACGGAAAGTCTTCGTCGGTGCCACCGATAGTCGGCACGGTCATGGCCGGTTGGGCCACCACCTGCTCCACTTTTTCGGGTGTCTTGTCGATCACTTCAGGATCCGGTTCCGCCACCTTGATTTCCGGCTGCGGCTTTTTCTGCACCTCTTTGGGTTTCGGATCCAACTTGGGCAATTCCTTGGGCGGCAGGTCGGGCTTGATTTCAGGCTGCGCAACCTGCTGCACCGGTTCGCTCACCGGCTTTGTCGCAGGCGGTTTGGCCTGCGGTTGCCGCACCATCTTCACCTTGATCGACCGCGTCGGCTGCACCGGATTGCGCGCCACATGGTTGCCAAACATCACGACCAGCAGCAGGCCCAGGGCGTGCACCAGTACCGAATAGGACAACCCGTGCTTGAGCATTATTGGCCCCGTTGTTCCGGATTGGAAACATCCTGGGCCGCCTGATCCGTGACTAGGCTCAGGTTCAAAAAGCCTTCATATTCAATGGCCGCCATGACCTTCAAAACAAAGCCATAGGGCACTTCTTCATCACAGCGCAAATAGACCGGGACCTCATCCTTCTGCTCTTCATAGGGCAAGAGCATCATTTTCAAATCGGCAAACTCGATGGCCTGCTCCTGGAAAAAAACTTTACGATTGTTCGTGATCGAAATCACGGGTCCTTCCTTGACCACGGTATTGCGCGTATCGGCCTCGGGCAGATTCACCTCCACGCCGCCCTGGATGTAGGGGGCGGTGAGCATGAAGATGATCAACAGCGTCAGCGTCACATCCACCAGGGAAGTGATGTTGATGTTGGCCATGGCCCCGTAACTGCTGCGGCGCCGGTGAGCCATCAGATGCTCTCCCGGTCGTGCTGCTCAGGGCGCCTGGCTTGATCTCGTCCGGCAGGTCCCACCGCGCCCGTGGCGCCGCCGGCCGCTTCTTCGAGCACGGTGCGCAGGCGGTCCAACTCGTTGGCGATCAGATCAATCTTGCGCACGATCATGTTGTAGAAAATGACCGCGGGAATGGCGGCGGCCAAACCGGCGATGGTGGTGATCAAAGCTTCGGCAATACCCGGCGCCACCACCGTCAGGTTCGCGCTCTGCATCGAGGCCATGCCCCAGAAACTGCTCATGATCCCCCACACCGTGCCCAGCAGTCCCAGAAACGGCGAGATGGTCACTGTGGTCGAAAGCAGAATCAAATAACGCTCCAAATTTTCTGTCTCCAGATACATGACCCGTTCGCTGGCCCGCCGGATGGTCGGCACTTCACTGTTGTCGCTGGTCTCGAGGATGAGGTTGCACAGGGGCAGGTCATCGTTGTCCTGGCACCAGGCTTCAAAGTCGCCGCGACGCGCTGACCCATCCAGCCAGGCTTCGCATTTTTCCCAGAACAGACCATGACCTTTGCGGATCCGTCCAAGCACCCGGGCCTTGTCGATGAACACAGCCCAGCTCATCACCGACAGGAAGAGCAGAACCAGCAGGATGAATTTGCCAAAAAAGGTGGAATCCGCCACCAGGTTGACCAGCTCTCCCGGGCCCAAAACAGCCAGAAAAGAGGCGGGGCCCCCAATTGCAGAGATCGTGGCCGAGGCCGGCAGGACGATCATGGGTTCTCCTCAGAGAATTTGAGTTTTAAAGGGGATGCGGCCGCGTTCCGTCATGGCCGAATCCGGGCGGGCCTTCCGTGCCCACCACCAGACCCCGAACGGGGTCAGATCGATTCTGAATACACCACTGAATGTACCGCGCTCAAGATGTACCGGCGCCGGGAAAATGAACAGTACAAAATGCCCGAAGTTCCCGCCCGATACATAGGACGCAAAAAAGACGAGGCTGGTTTCAGCCCCGTTCTTCGCAAACTTTCAAGGCAAAGGCCTCTTGAAAGTCAAATTTGTCAATAAAATCGCTCAGGCCGTCCTGTTCGCGCTTTTTCAACAACCCTGCGTCAACCAGATGGAAGACAATCCGGCCAAAATCGATGGTGCCGTTGACGCCCCAGGCGTTGAACACGTCGCCGGCCATGACGCCGTAACGCTGCTGGCCCAACTGCTTGATCCAGTCCAAAAGGCCCTCACCGCTGATGTGGCCGCGTTGGGTCATGTCCTCCATGGCGTTTTCCAGGCTTTCGAGCACAAAGAAATAGGCCTCCGGCCGGTACACGCCACGGTGAGTGGCCAGATTGCGAACAGTGTGCACCAAATCGGCGTGGGCGGTCATTGACGGCTCCTGTATTTCCAGACCTGTATTTCCAGACCTGTATTTCCAGCTGTTCGGGGTAAAGCAGTGCGCTTCCGGGACGTATTCCCATAGTACCGGCAAAGCCTATTCTGTCAACATCACAGCGCTATTCGATCAGTCATTGGCCAGAAGTCGATCATACAACTCAAGATACTGTTTCACCACGCAGGACGCCCCAAACTCCGCCGCGGCGTCCCGGCGGCCCTCATCCACCATCTGGGCGTGCAAAACCGGATCAGACAATACCTGGACCGCAGCCTCTGCCATGCCCTGGATATCCTCAGGATCCCGCAACAAACCGTTGATACCATCCTGGATGAATTCCGAGGCGCCGCCCCGATTGGTCACCAGTGAGACCACGCCACAGGCCATGGCCTCCAAGGCCACCAGGCCAAAGCTTTCATGCAGCGACGGCAGCAACAGCAGGTCCGCCACCGGCAAGATCTCTTCCAGGTTGTCGACCTGTCCCAGGAACTCCACCTGATCGCACAGACCCGCCTCCTTTATTTGGCGGCGCACGTCAGCCATTTCCGGTCCGTCGCCCACCAGCAGCAGTCGGGCCGGCAACGCGGCCTGCACTTTGGCAAACACCTCGATCACGGCGGACGGATTTTTGACCGGGCGAAAATTTGAGGCGTGCATCAAAAGCTTCTCGCCATTGGGCGCAAATCGCTGGCGCAGATTGCTCATATCCGACGGCGCAAAAACCCGGGCGTCGACAAAATTTGGAATCACCTGGATATCTTCGCCCGTATCAAACACCCGAATGGTTTCATCTTTCAGGAAACTCGAGACCGCCGTCACCGCATCGCTCTTCTCAATCAAGAAACGCGTGATGGGAAAAAACGAAGGCTCTTGCCCCACCAGCGTGATATCCGTGCCATGCAGGGTCGTGACCACTTTCAATTTGTCCGCCCCCACCATTTGCTGGGCCAAATACGCGCTCGCCGTGTGCGGGATCGCGTAGTGCACATGAATGATGTCCAGGCCACACCGCGTCGCCACTTCACTCATGGTCGTGGCCAGACTCAGCGTATAGGGCGAGTGCTGAAACACGGGGTAGTGCGGCATCTCCACCGGGTGGTAGATGATGTTTTCGTGGAACTTGCGCAGGCGAAATGGCAACTCACTGGCGATAAAATGCACTTCGCATCCGCGCCGTGACAAATGCAATCCCAACTCTGTCGCCACGACCCCACTGCCGCCCTGACTGGGATAACAAGTGATGCCAATGGTGGGCATTTTTGCGGAATTCATTCGGCCCACTCTCCGTCCGGAAGGTCACTCAGAACCGGCGCCGCCAAGGAACACAGCGCCTCGGCATAGGGCACCGCCGCCCGCCGTCCCCAGGTCTGGGCGCGGCGTTCAATTTTTTCAAGGAAGGCCGGATCATTGATCGTCGTGGCGGTTTGCCCGGCGGCCCGGCCAAATTGGCTTTCATAACAAGCGAGCGCCTTGAGTTTGGCCGGCCAGGCACTGGTCACATCAAAAAACGCGGCCGGGATGCCATCATCCGGGCACACCCCAAACAGAGCTTCGGCGGCCCAGCGTTTTGCGGCCGCGGGCAACTCCGCACCGGCGCCCCAACGGTGATGCGCTGCCAGTTCCGGCTGCCAACCCTGCAACCGGGACATGAAGCAGGCCTTGCGTACCAGCAACGGCGTCTCGGTATGATCCGGATGCCGTACCGCGTCTGGCGCCGTCACGACC
>JADGEP010000219.1:0-3588 GCA_016744275.1 Candidatus Krumholzibacteriia bacterium
GGCCTGTACGGCTTCGGCCTCGTTGTGTGCCGTGCGCACTTCGTATCCTTCGCGCGCAAAACGCAGGGACAATTGATCCAGATAGTCCTGATCGTCGTCCACCAGCAGGACCAGAGGTTTGGTATCGGAATTCATGGCGGCTCCTCAACTGCCTTGGATGGGCAGCATGACGGTGAAGGTAGTGCCGGTGGGTCCATTGGCCAGGTCGGCGTTGGACTTCACCTGGATTTCTCCGCGGTGCATTTTGACGATGCCGTAACTGACGGCCAGGCCCAGGCCCGTGCCCTTGCCCCGCTCTTTGGTTGTAAAAAAGGGTTCAAAAATCCGGCTCAGATTTGCCGGATCAATACCGGTGCCATCGTCGCTGACTTTCAGGAAAGCTTCATCCTCGTTGGCCAACCCGGCCTCCAGATGCACGGTATTGCCTCCGGAGGCCACTGCATTGCTGACCAGATTGGTCACCACTTGCATCATCTGGGCCAGGTCCAAAGAGGCCGTCAGATCCGGGTCGGCGCACTCGACTTCCACCTTGATCTGGGGCGGCACTACGCAGCCGCGCAAGGACCGGGTGACGAGGTCACTCAGGCGCACGGTTTGCAGTTCGAGCTTGTTCTGACGGGCAAAATCCAGCAGACCGGCCACGATGCCCTTGCAGCGATCAGCCTGGGCTGCGATCAGTTCCAGCTCTTCACTCCAGGGAGAGTCTTCCAGCTGGGCTTCTTTCAATTCGTCGCGCAAGAGATGCGCATAGAGAATGACCACGCCCAAGGGATTGTTGACTTCGTGGGCGATGCCCGCCGCCAGTTGCCCCATGCTCGCCAGGCGCTCCGAGTGCATCAGCTGTTCCTGGGTCGATGCCAATTTTTCATGGGATGTGTTCAGTTCATCGACGGTGTGGCTCAAACTGCGGATCACATAGGGCAGGCACATCTCGCTTTCGGCCATGCCCTTGAAAATCGCCACCGCATGAGCGCGGCAGGTTTCGTACCCGCAAGCGCGGCAATTCAGTTCATCTGCCGGCAGCTTTTTGCCCATGTCGGACATGATCCGGCTCAGGTCCGTATCGCTGGGCTCAAGCATGCGCTTGTCGTCGGGCACGAAGTCCCGTTTCAGATCCAAGGCGGACAGATTGGTCATCCACTTCTGCCACTCGGATTTTTCGTCTTTACTCAAGGGCTCGGCGACATAACGACTGAGCCGGGCCCGGCGCCGGAACATCGGCTCTTCACTGGTCATGCCCGCGCCCATGATGCAGCCGTTGCAACACAGGATGTCCAACAATTCGGCATCCAGATCGCCGGATTCGAACTCACGCAGGGCTTCGGGAAAGTCTTGCCGGCCGTCAGCACTGACCACCACACCGGAGGTCAGGTCTTCGCAGAGGCCAGCCGCCTGCACCAATCCTCGCGAAAGAGGAAAGATCGCTCCGGGGCCAGCCCGCGGCGCGTCAAAACCCGCCGCGGTGCCCTCAAAGTCGGCCTGGTCGCCGCAGGAAAACTGCAACTCCCGCAACTCCCTGAACGTGAGCGCTGCATCCACCCGTCCGAACCCTGAAGTCTGGGCGGCTTCGCCCTTCTTGGCGATGCAGGGACCGATAAAGACCACCCGCAGGTTCTCGCCGTGCACTTCACGCAACGCCTTGGCGCAGGCGACCATGGGCGAATCCAGCGGCAACAGAGATTCGCACAGATCCGTATGGTAGTGCTCAACGTAGGAAACAATGGCCGGGCAGGACGATGCGATCCAACTGCGGCCAGGATTTTCTTTCAAGTGCACCCGCGTGGCTTCGGCGACCAGGTCCGCACCAAAGCCCACTTCCTGCACCACGTCAAAGCCCAGGCCGCGCAGGTTGGCCGCCAATTGGCCGCTGTCCAGATCGGGAAATTCGGCGGGAAATGCCGGCGCCACCGCGGCCGCCACCGGATCAGGTCCGGCCAGCAACTCAGCCACGGTGCGGACCGAACCCAAGACCGCTTTGGCGTCCTGGCTGCACACCTGCACGCAGTTGCCACAACCGATGCAACGCTCGTGCACCACTTCGGCCTGGCCGTGGGCGATGCGGATCGCCTTGGCCGGACACTCCCGCACGCACGTGTAACACGTGCGGCAGCGGGCGGCAATAGTGGTGACCAGTGCGATGCCGGAATCCATATCCATCTACCTCAGGACCGTGCGTTTTTCGTAATAGGTGTGCAACAGCTTATGGCTGCGCTCGGACAACGGCTCTCCCAGATATTCGGCGTACAATTCCTGGATCGCCGGATTGGAATGGGCCGTGCGGACCGTTTCGTTGCCGTCGATTTGGTACAGGGCTTTCATCCGCGCCACGATGGCTCCGGACTCGGCACCAATGGGCTGGCCACCGCCGTTGATACAGCCACCGGCACAGGTCATCACTTCGATGAAATGCAAGTCGTCTCGGCCGGCTTTGATCTCGTCCAGCAGGCGCCGGGCATTGCCCAGGCCACTGACAACGGCGATACCAAGATTCAGGTCACCCACCTGGACGCGGGCCTCTTTGACGCCCTCCAGTCCACGCACCTGAGGCACTTCCAGATCGTCCAGTTCGCTACCGGTCACCAGGTGGTAGGCCGTGCGAATCGCCGCTTCCATGACACCACCGGTCGCTCCAAAGAGCTTGCCTGCGCTGGACCGACGGCCAAAGGGCATGTCGGCTGCCTCGGGGGGCAAATCGCCCAGATGCAGACCGCGACGCCGCACCAATTCGGCAAATTCGCGGGTCGTCAAAACCGCGTCCACATCCATCATGCCATCGGCCAGCATTTCGGATCGTCCGGATTCGAATTTCTTGGCCGTGCACGGCATGATGCTCACGCTATAGATCCGGCGCGCATCCAGGCCCTGGCGTTCGGCGAAGTGGCTCTTGATGACAGCGCCGAGCATTTGCTGCGGGCTCTTGCAGGTCGACAAGTTGGGGATGAACTCGGGGTAGAAGGTCTCCACGAATTTCACCCAGCCTGGCGAACAACTCGTCATCAAGGGCAGCTTTTCGCCTGCGGTCAGGCGCTGCACCAGTTCGCTGCCTTCTTCCATCACCGTCAGATCGGCACTGAAAGAGGTGTCGAAAACGTGGGCAAAACCCAGGTGCCGCAACAGCGCGTTCAGCGAGCCGTCGACATCCAGCCCAGGCCGCTCGCCAAACATTTCAGCCAGGCTGACTGAGATGCTCGGCGCCACCTGCACCACGGGAATCAGCTCGGGATCAAGCAGTGCGTTTTCAACTTCATTGAGGTAAGAACGCTCGGTCAGGGCACCGGTCGGACAAACCATCACACACTGGCCGCAGTTGATGCAGCTGGAAATGTTCAGGCCTTCACCAAAGGCGGTGTCGATGCGCGCATTGCTGCCGCGTCCGGTGAAGTCGATGGCCGAAACGGTCTGGATTTCTTCGCAGGCCCGTACGCACTTGCCGCACAGGATGCACTTGTCCGGATCCCGCACGATCGCCGGGCTGGAGATGTCTCGTGGCAAGCGGCGTTGGTCACCGGGCAGGCGCCGGGTGCGCACGCCCAGGTCCTCTGACAATTCCTGCAGCTGGCAATTGCCGTGGCGCGGGCAGTAGAGGCA
>JADGEP010000219.1:3598-6624 GCA_016744275.1 Candidatus Krumholzibacteriia bacterium
CCGGAAATGAGCAACTGGGCACCAGATTGTTCTGCCCCTCAACTTCCACCACACACAGGCGGCAGGCAGCGGTGGGCGGCAAACCTTCGTAGTGGCAAAGGGTCGGCACCTGCACGCCACCTGCGCGCAGAGCCTGCAACAGGGTATCGCCCTCACGAGCCTGCATCGTGCGGCCATTGGCTTCAAACTTCAGCATGAGTGGCTCCTCCCCCGTTGATCAGCACAGCTTCGCGGCGGCAAGAGGTCACACAAGCCCCGCAGGCGATGCATTTTTCCTGGTTGATGAAGTGCGGCCCCTTGGGATCGCCTTCGATGGCGTCAACCGGACACGCCCGGGCACACAAGGTGCACCCGTTGCAGACGGCCGGATCGATTTTGTAGTTCAACAATTCGGAGCACACACCTGCCGGGCACTCCCGTTCGAAGATGTGGGCTTCGTATTCGTCCCGGAACCAGCGCAGAGTGCTGAGCACCGGGTTGGGCGCGGTCATGCCCAGACCGCACAAGGAAGCGTCCTGAATCACCCCGCCGAGGTCTTCGAGGTTAACCACACCCTGAAAGCGTTCCAGGGCCTGGTGCCGTTCTTCGTTGCGCGGATGCCGCGTGATGCTCTGCAGGATTTCCAACATGTGTCGCGTGCCCTCACGGCACGGAATGCATTTGCCACAGCTTTCGCGCTGGATGAAATCCATGAAGAACTTCGCCACATCGACCATGCAATTGTCTTCATCCATGACCACGAGACCGCCCGAGCCCATCATGGCGCCCAGATCGCGGATCGATTCGTAATCGATGGGAATGTCCAGATGCTGGGCCGGGATGCAACCGCCGGACGGTCCGCCGATTTGCACCGCCTTGAAAGCCCGCCCGTTGGGCACGCCGCCGCCGATTTCATTGACGACCTCGGACAGCTTGGTTCCCATGGCCACTTCCACCAGGCCGGTGCGGGCCACTTTGCCCGACAAGGCAAATACCTTGGTGCCCTTGCTGCCACCGGTGCCCATCGCCGCGTACCCCTCGGCCCCGAGGTGCACGATCTCAGGCAGGTTCGACAAGGTTTCGACATTGTTGATCACTGTCGGGCAATCGAATGCCCCTTTAACGGCAGGGTACGGCGGCCGTGGTCGGGGCATGCCGCGCCGGCCTTCGATGCTGTTGATCAGGGCGGTTTCTTCGCCGCAGACAAATGCGCCCGCACCCTTCTTGATCACGATGTCCAGGTCCACACCCGAGCCCAGGATGTTCTTGCCCAACAAGCCCGCTTCCCGAGCCTGCTGCAGAGCCGTTTCCAGGTGAGCAATGGCCAGCGGGTATTCCGCCCGCAGGTAGACATAGGCCTTGGTGGCGTTGATGCCATAGGCGGCGATGGCCATGCCTTCGATCAGGCGATGGGGATCGCCTTCAATGACGGCCCGGTCCATGAACGCGCCCGGATCGCCTTCGTCCGCGTTGCAGATCAGGTAGCGCTGGTCGGCCTCCACCTGCAGGGCAAACTTCCATTTACGTCCGGCGGGGAATCCGCCGCCCCCACGACCACGCAGGCCGCTGGCTTCGACATAATCACAGAGTTCCAGCGGTTGCATGGTGCTGATCACCTTGCGGAATGATTCGTAGCCCTGCCGCGCAAGGTATTCGGAAATATTATTCGGATCGATCAGGCCACAATTTTTGAGTACGAGACGGGTTTGGGGCCCAAAAAAGGCGTGGTCTTTGATGCACTGGACCCCGTCCCAGGGCGTGCATTCGGGGGTGCAAAACTGGAAGAGCGGCACTTCGGGCCACGGCCCGTCCTCGAACATGGCCATGAGGATGTCGTCGGCCTTTTTTTCATCCACATCGCCAAACGACAACCGGGTGCGACCAGGCAATTGCACGTCCAGCATGGGTTCACTGGCGCACAGACCAATGCACCCCACGCGCACGATTTCCACATCCCAGTGGTGCACCTTGATCAGATGCTCGACCCGAGCGAGGGTCTTGGCCGCACCGGCGCCAAGGCCACAGGTGCCGGTGCCGATATAAACCACTGGCCGCGTGACTTTGTCGCGCCGCAATTGCGCAGCTTGGCTCTCATCGAAGAGCGGCTTGTTGATGACTGCTTGATTGCTGTTCACTTTTCGACCCCCTGACGGTGGTAGCGGCGCAGAATGCGAACCACTGATTCGGCGGTCACTTCACCGTGAATCTCTCCGTTGACGCTGATCAGGGGGGCGAGTCCGCAAGCGCCCAGGCAAGCGACGACCTCAAGGGAAAATCTTCCGTCACGGCTGGTTTCGCCGTCTTCGATCTGCAAAAAACGCTGAATGGCTTCGAAGATGCCCAGCGAACCCTTCACATGGCAGGCCGTGCCGCGGCAGATTTGCACGTGGTATTCGCCCAGCGGCGTGAATCGGAACTGATTGTAGAACGTCGCCACACCATAAATCTTGCTGGCGGGCAATCCCAGCCCCTCGCCGATTTCCTGGATGGCTTCACGGGAAATGAACCCGTCAGCCTCCTGCACTTCCTGCAGCAAAGGAATCAGCGCTTCCCGCCCAATATTTTCACGCTCTGCGAGCAGGTCCTGCACTACTGTGCTCATCTTCCCACCTCTTCCCGCCGGTCATTTTAGCCGGCGCTTCAACACCATCTGCAGGTATTGAGAACCCTGCGAATCCGCCCAAGTGTTTATTTAATAACACCTGATAGTGCCGCAAAAATACGCCGCCGCAAGCCATAGTCAAGGACTATCTGTTTATTTTTTGACATCTCTTAACGCCATGGTTTTAGAAGAGGTTACCGGCAATTTTTGCCGCATGACTGCGGCGTGGATCATTTTGCATTTGATATTTGATTTCAATTTAAATTCAGGAAGAATAGACCACCCTGGGGCACAAAAAGGCACCCCGGGAAATCCCGAGGTGCCCACTATCTGGAAGCTGCGATTCGATCAGGAAGTGTATTGTTCCTGAATGATCCCCTCCGCTGCCGCCAAAGCCTTTTGCAGACCCTCGGCATCCGGCATTCCTGCTTGGGCCATATTGGGG
>JADGEP010000021.1:0-9526 GCA_016744275.1 Candidatus Krumholzibacteriia bacterium
CCAGAGGGGCCGTGCTGGTCTGCAGTCGCAGCCACGAACTGGACGCGGGATATCTCGAGGCCTTGTTGCGCCTGGAAATAGAGGCCAACTCTGAGTTCGCGTTTTTTGGTTCCCTGGGCAGTCGCGCCAAAGCGGCCCGCCTGCGTGGGGTGATCGGCAAGATCCCTGAATTGGCGGCCCGCATGGAGCAGGTGCGATTGCCGGTGGGCTTGCAGGTGGGCGCTGAAACACCTGCCGAAATTGCCCTCTCGATTCTGGCTGAAGCCCAAGCTGTGTTGCGTGGGGTCTCCGCGTTTGCAGGGCCCGACGGCAGCAAAGGCCTTCCCCTGCTGGGCAATTCAAGGTGAGCCTCCCGGGCAAAGTCTGGATCCAGGGAGCTGGCGAAATGGCTTCGGGGGCGGCAGTCGCGCTACTGGCCGCGGGGTACGAAGTGATTCTTGCAGAAATTGCCAATCCGCTGGCTGTCAGGCGGTTGGTTTGTTTCAGTGAAGCTGTTTATGAAGGCCACGCTGCTGTTGCGGGGTGGGCGGGAAATTTGGTGTCGTCCGATAGAGCCGTGTTTATTGCCGGCCAGGCCACCGTCATCATTGATCCTCAAGCCGAACAAATGACCCGCCTGGGGCCCGATATTGTTGTTGATGCTCGCATGACCAAGATCGCTCCCGCACCACTGCCAGTCGGGGATCGATCCTTGATAGGCCTGGGGCCGGGCTTCACCTGTGGTCAGGATGCGACTGTTGTCGTCGAAACCATGCGAGGGCCCAATCTGGGCCGCGTGATCTTCGACGGACAGGCCGAACCCTACAGCGGCCGCCCCGGGGCGGTGGGGGGCCGAGGTCTGGAACGCTTGCTGCGGGCCCCGGCTGCCGGGAATTTGAGCCCTGTTTTCACCATTGGCGATTTGGTTGAAGAAGGCCAGATCATTGGCCACGTGGGCGGAATACCGGTGGTCAGCGCCCTGACAGGGCTGTTGCGGGGGTTGATCCACAGCCGGGCGGAACTTTCTGCCGGCGAAAAGGTTGGAGATGTGGACCCCCGGGGGCAGGACGTTGATCCGGCAGAAATGACGGACAAGGCTTGTAAAGTGGGGGCAGGCGTCCGGGAAGCCGTGAAACAGTTGCGTTGAAGACTGCAGCGACCCGGAAGGCCTTTTGAATGATGAGAATCAACATCTTGAGGATTGGATTCGTTTTCAGGACGAAAATTGACAGATCCCGGAGCCTGCTACTATTGTGAGGCACTTGGATGTTGGTCAGGAGTTTTAGAAAAAACTCCGCAATCCGCTCATAATCCGGAGGTTTCCCGCGTGCTCCTTACGAGGAAAAACATCGTCTTCCGTTCCATCCTGGCCTCTTTGGCCTTGTTGATGGGCCTGTCGTTTGGTTCGGTGGCGTTGGCTGAATGCCAGCCCGGCCAGATGCAGGAAGCGAATTTGGCCTATCAGTCGGCCGCCGAGTTTCTGGCGACCCGCAAATGGGACCAAGCCATTGCACGTTTGCAGTCGATCATTCAGGTGTGCCCCGAGCATATCGAAGCCACTCGGGGAATTGGCCTGGCCATGATGGGTAAGAAGGACTACGCCGGTGCCGTGCCTTACTTCCAAAAAGTGGTCGAATTGCGGGCCGACGGGGTGGAAGCTGGCGATTTTGCCAACTTGGCCAAGCCTTATGCAAAATTGAAGAAGTATAAGGAAGCCCGGGCTGAATTCATGAAGGCCCAACGCTTGGCCCCGGACGATTGTGGTGTGCTTTTCAATCTGGGCGTGATGCATTACGCTGCGGGTTTTCATCCCCAGTCGGTCGAGGTGCTCGAGCACGCCCTGGAAGTTTGTCCGCAGATTCGCGAACAATTGCTGACGCAGCTTTCCAAATCGGCAGAGAAGGCCGCGGCTCAGCAAAAGCGCAACGGCAACCTGGAAAAAGCGGCATATTATGAAGGCCTGACCAACAAGTACGGTGGCGAAGCGGGCGGCTCGACCACCTACGATATGGTTAAGCAGAAGATGGCGGCCAAAGATTACCAAGGCGCGGTTTCCCTTCTGAACCAGATGCTGGCCAAGGATCCCACGCACAAGGGCGCCTTGCTGACCCACGCCCGGGCCCAGGATGCCTTGAAGAATCGGCGCTCCAGCATCGCTTCCTATGAGAAATACCTGGCCTTGAAGCCAGACGATGCCAAGACGACCGGATCGATGATTCAGGTGATGGTCGAAGCCAGCATGTGCACCGAAGCCAATGCGCGTTCGGCTCGTGCGGTCAACGATTTGTCGGCGCAGGGGCGCAAGAATCTGGCCCCCGTTTATTACTCCTGGGGCTTGGCTCTGGAATGCCTGAAAGAGTACGACGCTGCTCAGGCTAAATTCCAAAACTGCGCCTCCAGCGGCAACGAGCGCTACGGAGCTTACGGTGCGCGCCAGGTGGAGCGCATGGAGGGTCTGAAGGCGGTTGCGGCGGCCGAGAAGAAAAAAGCGCAACAAGGGCGATGACCGGGGTGGATGAACCACCGCCTGTGTGCCATATTGTTCCCGCGGATCCGACAGGGTCCGCGGGATTTTTTTGCATCTTATCAAAGAGGGAGCCGTGCCTGTGGGTCGTCTGGAAAAACTGCCACCGTATCTTTTTTCGGCCATAGATGCCGCCAAAGCCCAAGCCCGTGCCGCAGGCGTCGAAGTGGTGGATCTGGGGGTCGGAGATCCCGACCTGCCAACACCCGCGGCCTTGATTGAGGTCATGTGCGAGTCTGTGCGTAAGCCCGCCAATCATTGCTATCCGGCGCAAAAGGGCGACGGGGCATTGAAGCAGGCCATCGCGGCCTGGATGCAAAAACGCCACGGTGTGGTTTTGGATCCGGTTTCTCAGGTGTTGGTCTTGATCGGCAGCAAGGAAGGCCTGGGGCACTTGCCACTCAGCTGTGTTGAAGAGGGTGACAATACACTGGTGCCGGATTTGGGTTATCCGGTATATGGCCAAGCCACCATCCTGGCGGGCGGTGAGCCAAGGACATTCGCTCTGCGGTCGGAACTGGGATTCCTGCCGGATTTGGCAGAGCTCGACGGCCTGATGGACGACCACTCGCGGCTGCTGTTTCTGAACTATCCGAACAATCCCACCGGGGCCACCGCAGATGCGGCATTCTGGCGGCCGGTGATCGACCTTTGCGCGCGTCGCGGCGTGACCCTGGTCAATGATGCGGCCTACATGGAGGTTACCCTGGATGGTAGCCGCCCTCTGAGCATGTTGAAGGTGGCCGATGCGACTACGGAGCCGGTGATGGAGCTGCACAGCCTGTCCAAGATGTTCAACATGACGGGCTGGCGCATTGCGTTTGCGGCGGGCAACGCTGAAGCGGTGGGGCGCTTGGGTCGGGTCAAGGAAAGCATGGACAGCGGTGTTTTCACTGCCGTTCAGGACACGGCTGCCTATGCCCTGGGCGAGTCATTCGAGGAATTGCTGACGTCCGTGGTGAGTGCCTATCCGGAACGGCGCCGGGTGATGGTCGATGCTCTGATCAAGGCGGGCATTGAAGTCTTTCCCACCGTGGCAACATTCTATGTTTGGTGCCGCGTGCCCGGTGATGAAAGTGCGGTTGATTTTTGCAGCCGTGCCTTGGATGAAGTGGGATTGGTGGTCACTCCGGGCAACGGCTTTGGCACCGGTGGCGAAGGCTGGTTCCGGATCAGTTTGACCGCCAGTGATGAAGACATTGCCGAAGGTGCGCGGCGGATCGCGGGTTGGAAGTGATGGACAAGATCAGCCTGCATGGCATCGATGTCTACGCTCACCATGGTGTCTTGCCGGCAGAGCGGGAGTTGGGGCAGCGCTTTGTCATCGATGTCGACCTGTGGGGCGATTGTTCCGGCGCGGCTTTGACTGACGATTTGGCTCAGGCTTTTGACTACAGTGTGGCGCACCGCTTGGTGCAGGAAAAAACAGCGGCCACTTCTTTTCATCTGATCGAGGCCCTCGCTGGAGAGCTGTGCCGCGAATTGCTGGCACATCTGGCCGTGGAAAAGGTCAGGGTGCGGGTGCACAAACCCCAGGCCCCGATCCCGGGATTCCTGGGGCAGGCCACGGTGTCCTTGATCCGCGACCGCAGCTGGCTGGAAACGAAATTTGGTGGCCAGCGGTGACGGCGCAGGTGGCCTATATCGGATTGGGCACCAACATGGGCGACCGCCTGCGCTATTTGCGCCGGGCTCTGCTCGCCCTCGGATCAGATCCTGACATTCGCGTGCAAGCGATCAGTCGGGTTTTCGAGACGGAATTTGTGGGCGAGGGCCAGCAGGATCCCTACTTCAACGCCTGCGTAGCCATCGAAACCTCTCTGGGCCCGGATACTTTGCTGGGCCGACTCAAGAGTTTTGAGAAGCGTGAAGGCCGAGCGCCGGATGGACACATGTTGCCGCGGCCCATCGATCTTGACATTCTGCTTTTTGGTGACAAAATCCTTAGGGGAGAGCGCTTGCACATTCCCCACAAAGGCATGCGGGACAGAGCATTTGTTCTGGAACCGCTTGGAGAAATTGCTCCGGCCTTGAAATTTCCCGATTCAGGGGAGACAATCGCCGAGGCGTGTGCGAAAATAAGGCGTAAGTCGGGGCCGTGGATCGCGCCTCTGACGGACGAAGGGTTGCTGCCCGAAGTGGCTGGCGGGCCTATGAATTGGGATTTGAACAAGGAGGATTGGCGTGCTGCCCTGGCGGTACATTGTCGTTGAAGGGGTCATCGGGGTTGGCAAAACCAGCCTGACCAAACTTCTGTCGACGCGCACAAATGGCCGGTTGAATCTGGAGATCGTGGAGGAAAATCCCTTCCTGTCCAGTTTCTATACCGACCGGGCGGCGTACGCTTTCCAGACCCAGATCTTTTTCCTGCTGAGCCGTTTTCGGCAACAGCAGAACCTCTTTCAGCACGACCTGTTCAGTTCGACGATGATCTCGGACTATCTCTTCGCCAAGGACCGCATTTTTGCCAACTTGAATCTCAGTGATGACGAGTTGGCGTTGTACAACCAACTGGCCAATATCTTGGAACAGCGGGTGCTCAAACCCGATCTGGTGATCTACTTGCAAGCCCGCACTGAGGTATTGCAGCAACGGATCCAGTGGCGAGGCCGCGCCTTCGAACAGGACATGGATGATGGCTACCTCAATGCGCTCAACGGCGCTTATAGTTATTTTTTCCATCACTACAAGGATGCGCCGCTTTTAGTGGTCAATACCGACAACCTGGATTTTGTGAATGTGCCCGCTGATTTTGACCTGCTATATGAGCACATCAAGGAATCGTTCACCGGGACTCGGTATTTTGCGCCCAACACGGCACCCTAGAGGGTGCTGATCGGTCTCTCGGACCCCTGCCGGAGGATTACCATGGAACGGAAGGGCAAAGCCCTGACCCTCAGTGTTTTTGGCCGCCGCAAACGCGACGGCCAGAAACTGGTGGTGCTGACCGCCTACGATTTGACCAGTGCCTTGATCGCCGCCGCCGGTGGAGTCGATGCCATTCTGGTGGGCGACTCGGTGGGCATGGTGGTCCTGGGACACGAGAGCACTTTGCCAGTGACCATGGACGACATGGTGCACCATTGCCGGGCCGTAGCGCGGGCCCAGCCACGGGTGCCGATCATCGCTGACATGCCCTACGGCAGTTTTCATGTCTCTGTAGAAGATTCGGTCGCCAACGCGTTGCGGCTGATCAAGGAAGGCGGGGCCCACGCCGTGAAAGTGGAAGGCGGGCGCCATCGCGAGGCCGTTGTCCGGGCCCTGGTTGCAGCGGAGATTCCAGTCATGGGGCATCTGGGCCTGACGCCACAATCGGTCAATCGCCTGGGCGGATACAAAGTGCAGGGGCGCGGGGCAGCGGCTGCGGCGGAGTTGCGCCAAGAGGCGGCGCTGTTGGCCGAATGGGGATGTTTTGCCCTGGTGCTGGAGTGCGTGCCTTCAGTGCTGGCGGCAGCCGTCAGCGAGGAGATCGGTGTACCGACGGTGGGGATTGGCGCTGGAGCCGGCTGCGATGGCCAGGTGCTCGTATTTCACGACATGTTGGGACTCTTCACCGGTTTGAAACCCAAGTTTGTGAAACGTTACGCCGACCTTGGCGAGGCGGCGCGCAAGGCCGTGGCGCAATACGCTCAGGAAGTGAGGGATGGGGATTTCCCAGGACCAGAACATCATTATGATGATCAACCTGCGGTGGCCAAGGATGGCAGTGCGGCCAATGTGAGTGGGCAATCCGGCTATCTCGGCGACGTTGAAAAGGAATAGACCGTGGAAGTTTTGCGGACAGCGGCGCAGTTGAGTCGCCTTGACCAATGGCGTGGCGAACGCCCGCTGGTGCTGGTGCCAACCATGGGGGCGCTGCATGCGGGCCATTTGAGCCTGGTTGAAACGGGAGCCAGAATGGGGCCGGTGGTGGTCAGCATTTTTGTCAACCCGACCCAATTTGCACCGGGAGAAGACCTGGACGCCTATCCGCGTGATTTGGCGGCTGATCTGGCCCTGCTTGAGCCACTGGGAGTGAAGGCTGTCTTCTCACCTGCGGTGGATGAAATGTATGGCCAACCGGGCGAGGTTACGGTTCAGCCAGGCAGCCGTGGCAGAGGCCTTTGTGGCGGCGACCGGCCGGGCCACTTCAGTGGAGTCTTGACGGTGGTGGCCAAGCTTTTTGGTTTGGTGCAACCGCAGGTGGCGATCTTTGGCCGCAAGGATGCTCAGCAATGTCTGGTGATTCGACAGATGGTTGAGGATTTGCGGATGCCGGTGAGTTTGGTCGATGGTCCGACGGTGCGAGAAGCCAGTGGCTTGGCCATGTCTTCGCGCAACCGGTATCTGGATGAAGGTCAGCAAGAAAGAGCAATGTGCCTGTCGCAAGGGTTGAATACGGCGCGGGAGATGTTGGGCAACGGCGAGAGAAATCGTGCAGCTTTGGTGGGAGCCATGCTCCGGGAATTGAAGCCTGCCGACAAAATCGAATATGCCGAGGTGCGGTTGGTGCCGAATCTCGAAGAACCGGATGAAGTGTCCGGTGAGGTATTATTGGCGGTGGCAGCCCTGGTCGGGCCGGCCCGTTTGATCGACAATCTGGTTTTAGACCTGGCGGAAGGTGACGTCGTGGACGGCTTTCTACTGGGTGATCCGCAACAATGGAGCAAAGCATGAGTGAGAAAAAGACCCTGATCGACGCGGTGGTTTTGGCGGCGGGCAAGGGCACCCGCATGAATTCCGACCTGCCCAAGGTTTTGCACAAGGTGGATGGCAAACCGCTGCTCGGACACGTGCTCGATACGGTGGCTGAAGTGGGGATCGACCACACCGTGGTCGTGGTGGGGCACAAAGCGGATTTGGTCCGAGAAACCTGCGGCAAAGAGGGCTTGGATTTTGTTTTGCAAGATCCCCAGTTGGGCACTGGCCATGCGGTGCAGGTGGCGGTGCCGGCGCTGCGCGAGGGTGGGTATTGTGTCGTCCTGGCGGGCGACGTGCCTCTGTTGCGGGCTTCGACCTTGCAGCAATTGGTTGAAGGCACCATCAGCAGTGGAGCGGCCGCGATGGTCTTGACCTGCGTGGTGGACGACGCGGGTGCTTACGGGCGCATCGTGAAAGATGCCGCGGGCCAGGTGCAGAAAATTGTCGAAGCCAAAGACGCCAGTCCGGAAGAAATCGCCATCGGCGAGTACAATACCGGTGTGTTTTGTTTCCGGACCGACCAGATGATTGAAGCCTTGGGCAGCCTGACAACGAACAACAAGCAGGGCGAGTATTATCTGACCGATACGGTGGCCTACCTGGTGGGACAGGGACGCGCGGTCGGTGCGGTTGCCACCATGGACCCCGGCGAAGTGGTGGGCATCAATACAGTGGCTGAACTGGGTGAAGCCGAAGCCATTCTGGCCAAGCGTGGGGATTGACCATGGACCGTTTGTGCACACCCTGGAGGTTCGCTTACGTGACCGGTGAAAAAAAAGAAGAAGGCTGCGTCTTCTGCAATCGTGTGCAGTGCGACGATCAGGAAAACTTTGTCCTGCATCGTGGGCAGTTCTGGTACATGCTGTTGAATCTCTACCCGTACAACAGTGGCCACATCCTGTTGGTGCTCAATCGGCATCAGCCGTTGCTGGGTCAGTGCACGCCTGATGAACTGGCCGAAATGGGGCAACTGCTGAGCGTCATGGAGGCCGCCCTGACCGAATCGTTCCAGCCCGATGGAATCAATTGTGGTTACAATGGCGGCAGTAGTGCGGGAGCCGGAATTCCCGAACACCTGCATATGCACATGTTGCCCCGCTGGAATGGTGATACAAATTTCATGAGCACCATCGGTGAGACCCGGGTCATGCCGCAAACCCTGGATCAGGCCTACGTGCGTCTGTTGCCGATCGTCAGCAAATTGGTGGCAGAGCGCTCATGAAGGGGATGTTGAATCTCTGGATGGTCGTGATTCTCGTGGTCTGTGCCCTGAGTTTGTGGTTTGGGAAGGATTTTATCCTGCCCGAATCGGCTAAAAAACTGAATGTGCCGGTTCCCACGGCAAAGCAAGAGGCGCCGGAATCAGATGCCGGGCCCGTGCACTTGCTGGTACTCAATGGCACTGCTGAATCTGGACTGGCGCGTGATTTTGGCCTGTTGTTGGGCCGCACCGGCTGTGTGGCCGAAAAGGTGGGCAATGCGCCGCACAACGACTACGCCAAGAGCTTCCTGGTGAATCGCGGTTTGCCGCAACAGCGAATAGACCAATTGGCGGCAGATCTGGGGAACTTGCCCGTTCTGCTGGAATTTGATGGGCGCTCCACTGCGGACGCCGTTTTGGTCTTGGGCCGCGATCATGGTGCGATTCGCGAGAAACTGCGGGCTAAGGGGCCCTGAATGGGGCAATTGTCTGTTTCCGTTCCGGGTCTGGGAGTGTTATCGTAGGAGCAGTGGAGAGGGGCGTGAAGCCGGGCTTTCCAAGGCTGTCACGAATCTGAGAACGAAGTGAAATCGGGTAACTGAAAAATGCGCAAATCGTTAAGTACCGTAGTTCTGACTTTGCTATTGGGTGTCATGATTGGCGCCATCGTCAGCGAGGTGATCGGCCTGTTTCTTAATGAAGGCAGTGTGGCCGAGCAATTGTTCGTGCGGTACATTTCGTTTGGGCCCGAAGTCACCCATTGGAATTTGGTGATACTGGAACTCACTTTTGGCTTCCAGATCCGCTTCAATTTGATGAGTGTCATCGGGGTTTTTGTCGCCTCACAGATGCTCCGTTGGTATCGTTGACGTTTGGCCCAGTGTTTGAGTGCCGAATGGTGGGCTGATCGTTTCTGTCTTGTCTCTGAAGATGTCCATTTCGAGAGGGTTCTTCATGCTGCACTTTCCTGCTTTTCTGACCGGCCTGGGCTGGCCTGAGATTCTGTTGATTCTGGCCTTGGTTTTGGTTCTGTTTGGACCCAAGCGCCTGCCTGAAATTGCTGAGGCAATGGGCAAGTCCATCCGCAAGTTCAAATCGGCGACCAACGACGCCACCCGCGACGTGAAACGTGAGTTGGACGA
>JADGEP010000021.1:9536-18568 GCA_016744275.1 Candidatus Krumholzibacteriia bacterium
CCGGCCGTGAACTGCGCAATGATCCGCCGGCATCCAGCCAAACGAAGGCCGACGACAAACCTTCCGAGAAGAACGAGGCGTGACCATTTGAATCTAGCGCAGCTTCTGGACCAACTGAAAGTCAACGAGAAGTTCCAGCGACATGTCACACGCTGGGAAGTGGTTCCGCCTGCTGCCGGGCGCTATGCCGATTTTCCCACTCGCCTGGATCCCCGCCTGAAGGATGTTTTGCGTCAGCGAGGCATCGAACAACTCTACAGCCATCAGACTGAAAGTTTTGAATTGGCGGATGCCGGCAAATCGTTTGTCGTGCCCACGCCCACCGCCAGCGGCAAGACCCTGTGCTACAACCTGCCGGTGCTCAATACGATTTTGAATGATCCCCAGGCCCGGGCGCTTTATTTGTTCCCGACCAAAGCCCTGGCCCAGGACCAGATGCATGAAGTGCACGACATGGTCACCGAGCTGGGAGTGGACATCAAGACTTTCACTTTTGATGGCGATACGCCTGAGACCGCGCGCCGTGCGATTCGCAGCAGCGGTCATATCGTAGTGACCAACCCCGATATGCTGCATCAGGGCATCATGCCGCACCACACGTTGTGGGTGAAGCTGTTCGAGAACCTGAAGTACGTTGTGGTCGACGAAGTGCACCAATACCGGGGGGTATTCGGCAGCCACGTGGCCAACGTGATCCGGCGCCTGCGTCGGGTGGCCAATTTTTATGGGGCCGATCCCCAGTTCATCTGTTGCTCGGCGACCATTGCCAATCCCACCGAATTGGCGGCCCAGGTCACTGGCCTGGAGGTCGCGTCGGTTGCTGAAAATGGGGCGCCCCGCGGTGAAAAACACTTCGTATTTTACAACCCACCGGTGGTCAATCACGAACTGGGAATCCGGCAGTCGGTGATCAAGACCACGCGGCGCATCGCCGAAAAGTTCATGAGTTCGGGCGCGCAGCTGATCGTCTTCGCCCGCAGCCGGATGCGGGTTGAATTGTTGCTGACCTATCTGGAAAAATCCGGACGTCGGGTGGGAATCAAGAGCGGCGAGGTGCGCGGATACCGGGGCGGGTATTTGCCCGGTGAGCGGCGCGCCATCGAGAGTGGGCTGCGAGATGGGACCGTCAAGACGGTGGTGTCGACCAATGCCCTGGAGTTGGGAATCGACATCGGGCGCCTGGACGTGTGCATCATGGCCGGATACGCCGGAACCGTCGCCAGCACCTGGCAACAGGCTGGCCGGGCCGGGCGTCGCCAGAATCTGAGTGCCGTAGTCCTGGTGGCCTCTAGCAGCCCGGCGGACCAGTACATCATCAACAATCCGGACTATTTCTTTGGCCGCAGCCCCGAGCACGCAACCTTGGACCCGGACAATCTGGTGATCCAGATGAGCCATTTGAAATGCGCCGCGTTCGAACTGCCATTCCTGGCCGACGAGCGGTACGGTGGCCAACGGGTGAATGAGATCCTGGACTATCTGGTGGACATGAAAGTGCTGCACCATAGCGGCGATCGTTACCATTGGATGGCCGACACCTATCCCGCCGAAGACGTGAGCCTGCGCAGCGCCGCGCCCGACAACGTGGTGATCATCGACCAGTCGGTGACCGGCGGGCGCATCATCGGGGAAATGGATCTGTTCAGTGCCCAGGAAATGCTGCACGACGATGCCATCTACATTCACGGGGCCCAACAGCACCACGTAGATCGCCTGGACTGGGATCGGCGGGAAGCCCATGTGCAACCGGTAACCGTGGACTACTACACCGATGCGCAGCGCAAAAGCGAACTGAAAACACTGACGGCGGACAACGAACGTCCCTATGGCATCGGGCAATTGGCTGTGGGTGAAGTGGGCTTGATCGCCAAGGTGACAGTGTTCAAGAAGATCAAGCTGGGCACCCATGAGAACGTGGGCGCAGGACGGGTGCATTTGCCGGAAATGGAAATGCACACCACCAGTTTCTGGTGGGAAATGCCCGAGTCGTTGCAGGACGAAATGTCTGACGTGGGGCACGATCTTGGCGAGGCGCTGAAGGGCTTGTCACATCTGCTGGGCCGAGTGGCGCCGGTCTTCATCATGGCCGACATGTCCGATCTGCACAGCACCGCCATGGTGCGTTCGCCTTTCACGGGCCATCCAACCTTGTACCTCTACGATTCTTTTCCCGGTGGAGTGGGTTTTGCCCGCAGGATCTTCGATCAATTCGAGGAAATTTGTGGCGCCGCTGAAGATCATCTGGGCAAGTGTCCCTGCGAAAAAGGCTGCCCTTCCTGTGTGGGCGCTGCCGCTGATTCGGGTAATACGGCCCGGGCAGGTGCGACCTGGTTGCTGACTCGCTTGGGGCAAGCAGCCGGCGAGGCCTGAGATGGACCTGAAGAAACGACTGGCCCAATTGGACCGGTTAACCCGCAAGCCCAAACCCGCTGAGCCGGATCTTTCGACTGTTGATCAAGCCCCGTTGGACCAGGATACCTTGTTGGCCGAAATGGGCCTTGAGCGTGAAGATACCGAAGCTGGTCCCGTGTGGTGGGTCGACCATAAAGATGATTTGTTTTCTCCCCCGCCACAATTGCCGCCATTTAACGGCCTCTTTACCCGTGAGCCCAATTTGTGCCCCCGCGCCGAAGAGATCCTTTTTCTGGATACCGAAACGACCGGGTTGGCCGGAGGCACCGGCACCCTGGTTTTTCAATTGGGAATCAGTTGGTGGCGGGATGAAGCCTTGCACACTCGGCAGTATTTCCTGCCTGGCCCCGGGCATGAAATGGCCATGATGGTGGCCCTGGGAGAGCGGGCTCAATCGTTCAAGGCCATCGTTACTTTTAATGGCGCCTCATTTGATCTGCCCTTGTTGCGCACGCGGGCCTTGTTGAACCGCTTGGTCGATCCACTGGCTCACCTTGTCAGTTGGGACCTGCTGGTACCCGCTCGCAGGCTCTGGGGCAATCGCTTGCAAGACTGCCGGCAACAGACGCTGGAACTGGCAATCTGTGGCCGTCAGCGCCTGAGCGGAGACATCGACGGGGCGCGGATCCCGCAAACCTGGTTCGATTTCCTGGCGTCAAGACAGGCTGGGTTGCTGCCCAACGTGCTGTCCCACAACCACCGAGACATGGTCGGCATGGCCGAAATTTTTGGCAGGGTGTGCCGGGTCGGCCAATGGTTGGCCAATAGAGAAGACACGGCGGCCCGGTGGCCGGATGAAGACCTTCCCGTGGATCGCGCCGGAGCTTGGGCGTTGGGTCGGATCTGCGAGCGCCGCCAAGAAGCCGAGATGGCGGCTTCGTTTTTTACACAGGGTTGGCAGGTGGGCAACGGAGGAATGGCGGACCCGGTGGCGCAGAACCGTTTCTGCCGCGATGCGATTCGGAATCTGAAGCGAAATCGGCAGTGGGATCTGGTTGAAAAACTGATCCATGATGCCTTAGAATCAAACGAGAACGATGAAGCGATGCACCGCGAAGCGGCCATCCTTTACGAGCACCGCTTGGTGGACTGGGAGCGGGCCCTGCGCCATGCGGAATTGGCAAAAGATGAGCACCGGGTCGCCCGGTTGCAGAGAATCTTGGCAAGCAGACTCTGACCTGTTTGGGCGCGCGCAAAGCCGCCATTTGAGAGGAGACCGCGGTGAATGTGACCCAACATGAGGCTCAGCTGTTGCTGGCGGCCATACGCGTGCAGGCTCACCTGCTGGAACGGTCGCCAACGCCGGCTGAGGTGGCCGAGTTGTTGGACATGTCGGAATCGTCCATACGGTTGCAGTTGGTGTTTCTGAAAGATTTGGGGGCTGTTGATCTGGTGGAGAGCGCCTTTGCGACCCATGCGGAAATTCGAGATGCAAATCTGTTGGCGAGCCTCAGTGAAGCTGAGGGGCCGGCCTTGAGTGAAGACCTGAAGGATTTTGATCGGCGCAAACAGGAAGAATCAGAGCGGATGGCGCAATTGTTTGATTCTGGTGAAAGTGAACAGCAGCACCAGGAAAAACTGGGCAAAATGGACGCGGAACTGAAGGAATTCCGGAGGCAGAAACCGGCCAATCCTTTTGGCGAAGACTAGTAGCTGGCAAGGCAAAAACAAAAGGCCGGAAGCTTGTGCTTCCGGCCTTTGTTCTTCAGGCAGCTGCGCTAGTTGCCTTGGCGCAGGCGGGGGCGGAAATCGACGATTTCGGCCACTGCCATTTGTTCGTCAAACCAAGTGTTGAAGACCTCGCCTTGTGCCCGTTGCAGCAGCGCCGCGTGGATGCCGGCTGAGCGCAGGTCAAAATCGGCTTGATCAACTTCATTGACCCACAGGGGAGTGGCGGCAAAGACACCGCGCAGGGTCTCGATTTCGGGCAGCATCTGGCCTACGGTACCTCGGATGACATCCATGTTGAAATCTGTGCCGTAGCCGACGCCGTCCACATTGCCATTGGCGGTGAAGGTATCGGTGATGGCGTGAGCCATTCCCTGAGCCTGGGCGACTTCAGCCATGGTCTTGCCCATTTGAACTTCACCCACGGCGGGCGCGAGTTTGGCTTTGGCGGCCTTCAGGTTGTGGTCCTTGCGCACCGCCAAAGTGACCTGTCCGAGAACATCGCTCATGGGGCTCAAGCCGCTGGCAATCTTTTCTTCAGCCAAAACCACGTAGCAGAAATCGCGGTTTTCGAAGACGGGGCTTACGTCGCCCGCTTCGGCGTCAAAGACCCAATTGCTTCCCTGCAGCGACATGGCCACCGTGGGGATGTCACGACCGGCCGCAAAAGGCGCCGGCGTCAGGGTGGGCAACGCTTCAGCCTCTGCGGTCGACATGAAGGAACCACCATCGACCCGGCTGCGGAAGTTCTCGGCGGCCTCACGGATGAGATCGAGAGTGGCCGGCCCGGGAGCGACCCGCAAAAGGATGTGCCGCGCTGAGATCTCGTAGATCTCGCCGGTATTCTGGTCGATATCCTGTTCCGTAACTTCAATCAGGTGATAACCAAACTTCGTGAGCACCGGCTCACTGAGTTCGCCGACCGGCAAGGCAAAGGCAACTTCCGTGAATTCCGGAGCCATACGGTTGCGGTCAAATCGGCCCAGGTCGCCGCCGCGCACGATCGAGTTTTGGTCTTCGCTGTTGTCCCGGGCAGCAGTCTCGAAATCGATCCGCCCGGCCAGGATATCTTCGCGGATTTCCTGGGCGAAACTCAACACGTCGGCCGTGTCGACATCGCTGGCCAACTTGGCGAACTGAACAATCTTGGCCTGTCCCTGTTCTGCTGACTGGTAGTCGTCCGCGTGGCTGGTATACCAGGCACTAAGTTCGGCTTCCGTCGGCTCATAGTCCGCGCTGACCTCGGTGAACAGCACGCCCATGTATTCCGCCGTGGCTCTACCCGTCTGCCGGATGAATTCCTCGCGCACTTCGACGTCGCTGACCGCAGCGGTGGCCGCCACTTCGTCATTGAGTTTCTGGCGGGGCAGCATCGAACGGATGTACTGCTCGGCGCTGGACCAGTCATTTTCGGGATTCTGCAGCGCCGTATAGTAGGCGTTCATATCGACGTTGCCGTCTTCACCGCGGAACTGGTTGAGGATCTCCACCGGCGGGTTCGTCTGGAAAACTTCCAGAACTTCAGCGTCGGTGACCTTGATGTCGCGGCTGGCCACGGCCTGCTCGACGAGCATCTCGCGCACGAGTGCGTTCCAGGCTTGCTCGCTGGCGGTGGCATATTGGTTGGCATTCAGGTCTTGGTTGCCATTTTGCTGACGCATAAAGGCGATCTGCTGCCGGCGGGCATATTCATACTGCTGGCTCATGATCTGGTCGCCGTTGACGGTACCGATGACACCCGGTTCGATGGGGCCAGAGCCAGACCCTTGACAGCCCTGTCCAGTGGTCATGCCACCGAGGAACAGGAACAGGATGAATGATGCGGCGATCACCCAGTAGAAGAGCTTGGCCTTCTGGCGCAGAATCTTGAACATTTGCTTCTTCCCCTTGGAAAGTTCGGAACGATGGAAAACAGTGCCTTAAAATGGTAGATGTCGTCCTTATTTACAAGTTGGACATTGCCCCGAGTTCAATTTCTGCTAACCTTCGGCAATATTGTCGAGTGCTTAAATCCTCAACCACGGTGAGTCAAAGGCCATTATGCTTCATCACCCCGGTCTGGCAGCATTGCTGAGCGGATTGGCTGCCCAAGGTGCCAAAGTGCTCCTGGAAGCTCTCTTGCGGCGGCGCTGGCGCCCCGAATTGTTTTTCACCAACGGTGGCATGCCCAGCTCTCACACCGCCACGGTGACCACTTTGGCACTCATTGTTGGCCACAGCGAAGGCTATGGGTCAGCAATTTTCAGTCTGGTTCTTGTTTTCAGTCTTTTCGTGGTTTTTGAGGCTACGGGATTGCGGCAGGAAATCGGCAAGCAGGCTCAACTGCTGAATGACCTGATGGACAGTGCCATGCACGGTGAACGCCTCGATGGGCACCGGTTGCGGGAGTTGGTGGGGCACACCTGGGCGGAAGTCGGCGGGGGATTGGTATTTGGTGTGCTGTTCTATTTGTGGCTGGTTCCTCGGTGAGCCACATGATGAGGTATAAAGAAATCCCTAATTTTTCCTGTTGACAGCTTGTTGGGAAATTGTATGATTCGCAGAACAGGAGGACGGAGCGAGGGAGCCGTTTGCCCTTTTGGCATAGATTGAGGTCGTGAAGTCCACCGGATTTGCGGCCCGCCTCGAGGCAGAGATTTACGATTCATCATCGAAAGGATTCGATATGAGAGTCGTCGCCTTGGCCAATCAGAAGGGTGGTTGTGGTAAGACCACATCCGCCACGAATCTGGCGGCAGCCCTGGCCCAACTGGATAAGAAAGTCCTGCTCATCGACAACGACCCTCAGGGTCATTCGACTCTTGCCTTCGGGTTTCGCGAACGCGACTTCACTCTCAGCACCTACGATCTATACCTCACTTCGGACATACTGGTCGAAGATGCCTTTCTCGAGGTCTCGCCCGGTTTCCATCTGGTGCCGGCCGGTATCGAACTGAGCGCCGTGGAAATGACCCTGGCCCGGGAGCCCAAGAAGGAATTGCGGCTGCGGGACAACCTGCGCCGCAGCGCCATGCCTTACGACTACGTTCTGATCGATTGCCCGCCGAGTGTGAGTCTGCTCACGTTCAATGCTTTGCTGGCGTCTGGTGAAGTGTTGATTCCGGTGGATCCGAGTTATTACAGCCTGCAAGCAGTACGCAAGATGCGCGAAACCCTGGCCGTGTTGCGGGAGAAAAAGGGGCACGACCTGGTGCCACACGTGCTGATGTCGGACTTCGATACCCGCCCCTTATTTGTGCGCAAGGTGATGGACGAGTTGGATGAATTGTATGAAAAAGAATTGCTCGATACGATCATCCACCACACGGTGCGCTTCAAAGAGGCGGCCGGTTCGGGCGTGCCCATCGTCAACTATGATCCGGAATCACGCGGTGCCCACGATTTCCGCTGCCTGGCCCGGGAACTGGCGGAACAGGAAGTTTCGGTGAAAGTGGAGGCTCTCGATCATTGGTCGGCATTGTTGCACGGGCCGCAAGTGACCCAAGCGGGCGTCTGTTTCGAGGCGGATTTTCCCCGCGCAAAAACGGTCCGCATCACCGGATCGTTCTGCGATTGGTCGGCCAAGGGATTGCCACTGAGTCGCCGGGAAGATGGCACCTGGGAATGCCATATGGCCTTGGAGAGCGGCCAGTATGAGTACCGCTTCATCGTTGATGGCGCCTGGCTTCCAGATCCCCACAATACCGAAACGGTGGCCAACGAATTTGGCGGGGCCAACAGTTGCGTGATCGTGGCCTGAGCTTAAAAGCCAGCAACCCAGAGCCGCGCCCGAGAGAAGGTGACATGCCCGGACAATCAGACAACCGCACCAATGGGAGCAGGGTCGCCACCGAGCGGCAACCACATCACATCTCTTCCATAGCTCATCTTTTTTTTGATGAAGATGAGATGGGCGAGCCTCTGTCCGGCGCTATTTCCGATGGCGAAATTGTCGTCACCGGTTTCAATGAAACGCGAATTTCGGCCTTCGCTTGCGCGGATTTGGTCACTGGAGCGCAGTTGCATGCCGCAACAAACCGGGCCCAGTCAATCCAGTTAGTGGAGGACACCGAACAATCCTGGCTGGCCGAATCGTTTCTATCGGCCGATGTCATTGCCGCGGTAAAAACCGACTTCGTGGAAACGGGGTCGACGTTGCGCTGGACTCACCTGGCAGCGATCCCGGACCAAGATCTGACCAATCTCGAGACCCTCGCCGGGGCCCAAAATGCGGTTCCCGTGGGATGGTCGATGCAGCCTTCGAATTCCCGGCGGCGCGTTCTGGTGGCTTGCCTCTTGGAAAAGGAGCTGGGGCAATGGGGGCCCGCTTTTCGCCTCGGGCGATTGACCGGCATGCTCGCTCCGGACCAATTGGAAATCATCATCTTTGATAACAGTTGGGAACAAAACAGCGACCGCCCCGGGGCCGGGATGCCGTCCAATATCGTGGCGACTGGTGGTCTGTTGGAAAAATGTCGCAATCTGACCAGCGCCGTGGCTGGTGCCTGTCCCATGACGATCACACCGCTGTGCAGCCGGACCGAAGGGTCGAATTCTTCGACGCGTCCCGTACTGCAAAAACTCGCCGCCCGCCTCACCCGTGATATTTCGGTGGACCCGAACTCCTGACACCGCTTAGTTTAGCCTGCTAGTCTTATGGCGACAAACCCACGCCTCGGCCCTGGCCGGAGGAACCATGCATCCTGTGCGCACATTCTTGGCAATGGCTGTTCTTTGGCTGGTGCTGTCGCCTCTTGTCTTGGTGGCGGCGGTCGCACAGACTGAGCGCACGACCTTGGGCCAGCAGGGCTACCTGGTGGTTGAGGGTGTCCGCGATTCCACCGGTGTGTTTGCCTGGCAGGATGGCCCGGCTCCGGGGCGCCACTCTCTGGTATGGCCCGAAGGCACACTCAGTCTGCCTCTGGATATGATTCTCGATGACTTTGGGCGCCTGGACGTGGGGGTGCCTTGTG
>JADGEP010000220.1 GCA_016744275.1 Candidatus Krumholzibacteriia bacterium
CACTGGACCATACCGAAGAGACGATGCCCTCGGGCAAGTGGTTCAGGCTCGACCCTGTGGCGATGATGGCCTGTTCAAAGTCCACACCACTGACCTCGCCGCCCTCAAGGGAAAGGCTCGTGGCGGATTCGAAGCGGGCGTGGCCCTGGATGATCGTCACGTCGCGCCGTTTGAGCAGGCTGCGGATGCCGTCACTGAGGCCTTGCACGACCCCGTCGGTCCACTGCCGCAGTTCGACCGGATCGATTTTTAAACCGTCGAAGGCCATGCCAAACTGTTGGGCCGCGATGGCGGCTTCCTTGATCTCGACCGCATTGATCAGGGCCTTGGAGGGGATGCACCCTTCCAACAGGCATGTGCCGCCGGGGCGATCCCGTTTTTCGATCAGGAGTACGTCTTTGCCCAGATCGGCCAGGCGCAAGGCCGCGATATAACCGCCAGGGCCGCTGCCGATGACAACAACCTGGGTCTCTTCGCGCAAACTTCCCATCACCATGAGCGCTTCTCCTGTTTAGGTTTCAAGCAACAGCAAATTTGGATCCGACAACTGGCGCACAAGTTCGCCCACGAAACGGGCAGCGTCGGCGCCGTCGGCAATGCGGTGGTCAAAGGCCAGGGTCAGTGGCAGCATTTTTCTGATGACTATCTCGCCATCGCGAACCACCGGCTTCTCCTGCACCTTGCCCATGCCCAGGATGGCCACTTCGGGGTAGTTGATCGTCGGCAGCAACGCCGTGCCACCCAATGGTCCGACATTGGTGATCGTGAAGGTGCCGCCGCGCATGTCTTCGGGCGGCAGCTTGCCTTCACGGGCCAGGGTCGCCTTCTCGTATATGTCGTCGGCAATCTGGATGATCGATTTGTTGTTGGTGCCCTTGACCACCGGAACGACCAAGCCGCGGCCGGTGTCTGCAGCAAAACCGATGTTGTAATACTGCTTGTAAATGATCTCTTCGCGGAAGGGATCCAGGCTGGCGTTGAATGCCGGAGCAGCCTTCAGGCCGGCGGTGATGGCTTTGACAACAAAGGCCATCAGGGTCAACTTGCCGCCGCTGCCGCCTTGGCGCCGTTCGCGCTCGCGGATGCGGAACTTGTCCAGTTCGGTGACGTCGGCCTCGTCCATATGCACCACGTGAGGCACGAGGGCCATGCTGGTGACCATCTTGCGGGCCACTTTGCGCCGGATCGAGCGCAGGGCTTCGATCTCCACCGGTCCATCACTGCTGAAGTCGGGCAGGGGTTCGATCTCCAGGAAGGGAATGGTGGCCGAGGCGTGGGCCGCAAATTCGGCAAAGGCGGTGTCGTCGGCAACCTTGCTGGCCGGCACGTGGTCGGCCTTGGCCGCGGGCACCGCCGCAACCGGCGCGCCAGATGAGTCAGCAAAGCGGTGCACATCTTCAGGAGTGACGCGGCCGCCGGGGCCCGAAGGCGTGACGAGATTGATGTCGATCTTCAGCTTGCGGGCCAGACGCCTGGTGGCCGGAGCAGCGGGCACGGGGCGGCGCACTCCCGGCTGAGCCGCCGGCGCCGTGGCTTCCGGCACGGCCGCCGGTGCGGGCGCATCGGGTTCGGCAAAGGTCTTGTCGGCCACTTCGTCTTCGGTCACAGCGCCTGCGCTGCCGTCGTCGATGACCACAACCACATCGCCAACATTGACGATGTCGCCCACTTTTCCTTTGAGGGCTTTGATGGTGCCGCCGCGGGGCGAAGGAATGGTGACGGCCGCCTTGTCGGTTTCCACATCGACCAGAGGTTCATCCTCAACGATGGGGCCGCCTTCTTCCACGTACCACTTCAGGATTTCGCCTTCGGCGATTCCTTCACCCAGGTCAGGCAGTTTGAATTCGAACAAGCCAGTGGCCTCCTGTTGAGCCATGGGGTCGGTGCCCCATACAGTGTCGGTGCTCTAGTAGTCGAGAGTCTGTGTGATGGCCCGGCTGACCCTGTCAGAGTTGGGCAGATAGCTTTTTTCACGGCCGAAATACGGCGTGATCACATCGTAACCGGTCAGGCGTCCGACCGGGGCCTCCAGGTAGAGGAACGATTCGTCGTTGATGCGCGCGACCACTTCCGAAGAGACGCCAAAACTGCGGGGCGCTTCCTGAACCACGACACAGCGGCCGGTCTTTTTGACCGACTCGGTGAAGGTGTGGTAGTCCAGCGGCGCGATGCTCAACAGGTCGATGATCTCGATACTGACGCCGCGTTTTTTTTCGATTTCGGCGGCTGCCTTCAGGGTGGGGCGCATCATGGCTCCCCAACTGATGAGGGTAAGGTCGGTGCCTTCCTGCACCACCTGGGACTTGCCCAATTCCATGACCTCTTCCGCCTCGGGCACTTCTTCGCGGAAGGCGCGATACGAATGCTTGGGTTCCATGAAAACCACCGGGTCCGGATCGCGAATCGCCGCCAGCAACAGAGCCCGCGCGTTGCGGGGGCCACTGGGGATGACAACTTTGGCGCCGGGAAGATGGGCGTACAAAATTTCCCGACTCTCGCTGTGGTGTTCCAACGCGCGCACGCCGCCGCCAAAGGGCATCCGGATCACCATCGGCACGGTGAATTGGCCGTGGGTGCGGGCCCGCATGCGGGTGGCGTGGGCTTCGAACTGTCCCATCATCAGGTAACTGAAACCCGAGAACTGCATTTCACAGACGGGCTTCAAACCCGCCATGGCCATACCAATGCTGGTGCCGATGATGGCGCTCTCGGCCAGGGGCGTATCGATGACGCGCTCCTTGCCGTACTTGTCCAGCAGGCCCTCGGTCAGGCGAAATACGCCGCCGTCGACGCCGATGTCCTGGCCCAGCAGCAGCACGTCCTTGTCCTTGGCCATTTCCTGACTCAAGGCCAGGTTGATGGCCTGGACCATATTCAGCTTAGCCATTATTTCGCCTCCCGGGCCACGTTGGCCAGGAAATCCTGATGCTGTTCGGTGATGTTCGCGTGTTCGGTGCCATACACATGGCGGAACGGTTCGTCCTGCTGCCAGTCCTTGGCCGATTCGAATTCCTTGACCACCGCTTCGACCTGGGCCTTGACCTCGGCCAAGAGCGCTTCTTCCTTGGCGTCGTCCCAGTAGCCCTTTTTATCGAGATACATGCGCGTCCGGATGAGCGGCTCTTTTTTCCAGGCGTCGTCTTCTTCAGCCTTGCCGCGGTACTTGGTGGGATCGTCGGCGGTGGTGTGCATCATCAGGCGGTAAGTCACCGCTTCGATCAACGAAGGTCCTTCACCGGCGCGGGCGCGGGCCAGGGCTTCGTCGATGGCCACGGTCACGGCCAAGGGATCGTTGCCGTCGACCTGGATCACGGGCATGTCGTAGGCGATGCCTTTTTGGGCAATGGTCTGGCTGGCGGTCTGGTCGCTGCGCGGAATGGAAATGGCCCACTGATTGTTTTGCACCACATAGACCACCGGCGCTTTCCAGGCGGCCGCAAAATTCAGGCCCTCGTGAAAATCGCCCTCGCTGGTGCCGCCGTCGCCGATGAAACACACGGCGGCCGCATCTTCACCTTTGTAACGGGCGGCATAAGCCAAGCCGGCAGCATGTTCGATCTGGCAGCCAATCACGACACTGGTCGGGATGATCCGCATTTCTTTTTGGGGCAGGATGTTGCCCTCTTCCCAGCCATTGTAATAGTAGAGCGTCGCGGTCAAGGGTTCGCCGCGCACCAGTCGCCCGCCCAACTCGCGGAACGCGCCGACAAACCAATCCTTCTCCTGCATCCGCAAGGCGATGGGAATGGAGATGGCTTCCTGGCCGGTGTTTGGAGGAAAGGTGCCGAGTCGGCCCTGACGCTGGAGTTTGAGCATGCGTTCGTCCAACTCGCGGGCCAGGCGCATCCAGCGGTACATGGTGACCGCTTCTTTTTCACTCAGCTTTGGGTCCAATTTGGCGTCGAGCTTGCCTTTTTCGTCTAAAATCTGCAGGTGCTCGACGGTAAATTTCGCAATGGGCTTTCTGGGCATTCAGGAGTCCTTCTGAGAGCCGTGATCACCATGCCAGGGCGGGCATGTTGAAAGGCATACAACAACAGGGCGACAGGAGCACCTCGTCACCGGTTAGTCCGTAAAAACGGGCCGCAATGGGCCTCCGCAGTTGATCAGGAGGTTTTTCGGCCCGGGAAATTCTTCCCATAAGGTAGCAGAATGCCCATTTTTAGCAAATGGAATCGGTCCTGGTTCTCATGTTCAGAATGGGATAAAAAGACGCCCAAGGGGCAATTGGAGGTGGCCATTTGGTCTATTGGAGCCTAATTTTGGGGACAAATGAACTCTCAAAGGCAACGCGCCCAAGCCTGAACCCCGGAGGCCGAAAAATGTTGAGCCCCAAGCTCCTCGATGCCCTGAACAAGCAAATCAACGAAGAATACTATTCGAGCTATTTGTACCGCTCGATGGTGGCCTACATGGAAGACAAGAATCTCGACGGTTGTGCCCACTGGATGCGCATGCAGGCTGATGAAGAGCACATGCACGCCCTGAAGATTTTTGACTATGTTCTGGAGCGCGGTGGCCGCGTCGAGCTGCAGGCCGTCGCGACCCCGGACCGGGATTGGGACAGCCCACTTAAGGCCTTTGAAGCGGCATTGGCTCACGAAAAATTCATGACCGAAAACATCACCAAGCTGGCTGACCTGGCTCTCGAAGAACGCGACCACGCCACCAACAACGTGATGCAGTGGTACGTGTCCGAGCAGGTCGAAGAAGAGGCCAACGTGGACGATATTGTCAACAAGCTGCGCATGGTGGGCGATAGCGGCCCGGGCATGTTCATGATGGACCGGGAGTTGAAATCGCGCCCCGCACCGGCGCCGATTGCTGAAGCCTGATCTGCCTGGTCTTGCTGAACGGATCAAAAAGAAGAAGCCGCCCCTGACACTGGATCAGGGGCGGCTTTTTTCTTCACTCAGAGAAACGTTAGCGATACAGCGCTTTGATGTCTCCCCAGGTGTTCACGTCAACCGGCACGCCCGCGCCCCATTCGATCACGATATTGACATCGTAGTCGACACCGGGTTCGGTCAGCTGGAAGGTCATGATCATCCAGTCGTTGACCGGCATGTTCGTGCCCCAGTTCCAGTCAGCGGCAATGCCACTCTCGCCGTGGACATAGGACCACGAACCGCTGGGCAGTTGATACGGGGCCGAAAAATCGACGCCAGCAGCCGTGGTGGCCGTGGCCGTGATGTTCATCGGGGTGACAACACCCGTATTGAGCCAGGTCACGTCGATTTTGGGGCTGCCGAATCCGGGCGTGTAGTTGCCCGAGAAGTTGATCGTCGCGGAATTCGCGTTGTTGGTCCACGTGCAAGTGAGGCCATTGCCAGCCAAGGTGCCGGAAATGTCTTCACTCATGATGGACGCAGCGCCATCCGGAAGTCGGACCCGGACAGAGTTGGGAGTCTGAGCCGCAGCGGCAGTTGCGACGGCAAGAATAGCCAATACGAGAACAATTTTCCTGAACATGAACAACCCTCCTGGTTGAGTCATTAGGGGTAAATTAGCCGTCAGGATGTGGCGAATCGCCTTTCTGCCGGTAGTTACAGGGCATATCGACCGATTCAGGGCATCCTGAAGCCCTCTTTAGAGCTTTATGAGATTTGGTTTGCAAGATAGGGGCCGAAGCGGTGCATTGGGTGGTTTTCAGGGCTGTTGTCCCCGGTGAAGCCTTGATAATCGCTCAAGGCGGGCTACCGTGGAAGGCCCCGCAGGGTCTCAAATGGCAATAATCCATTCAGCCCTGGCCGATAGGGGACTCCAAATTCACCGAAAGCGCGTATAGCATGCCTATTCTGATCACCGACTTCGACGGCACCTTTGCCACCCGCGATTTTTTTGATTTGATCATCGAACGGTGCGATCCGCCCGGAGCCCAAGACGGGTGGCAGGGATTCCTGGACGGCAAATTGACTCTCAGTGAAGGGCTCGGCGCTGTCTTTTCGTCCTGGCGCACCGATGCCGCCGGCGCTGACGCACTGGTTGCAGCTTTGGCCCCGGCGCCTGGCACTGTTGAGGCTGTGCATGCTTTGCAGGCTGCGGGTTGGGAAATCACCATCGCTTCGGCGGGGTGTGGGTGGTATATCGAGCGGTTGTTGGCCCAGATGGGCCTGACGATTCAGGTGCACGCCAGCGCTGGCGTATTCTCTCCGGAAACCGGCCTGTTGATGAGGCCCGATCCTGCCGACCGCTATCACCACCCGCAGACGGGAATCGACAAACCGGTGGTGGTGCGCGATGCGCTGGAACGTGACCCGATCGTGGCCTATGCCGGCGACAGCACCACTGACCGCGCAGGGGCGATGTTGGTCGCGCCGGAAAGGCGATTTGTCACCGGATGGTTGCAAAAGGGATTTGCCCGCGAAGGAGTACCGCACGTGGCGTTTGAAGCCTGGCCCGAAATCGCCGAACATCTGCTCAAATAAGTCTCAGTCGGCGAATGTTTTTTCGATCTCGAGAGCTGTTGCCTCGTCGGTTGGCCCGCGCCGGTCCCGCAGTTTGTCCACAAAAATGCGGCGCAGTTTTTCCGGTTCATTCTGGCCAAATTTGACCTTGCCGGTCCAGCTGCCGCAGCGCATCCGGTAGACACCAACATGGGCCAGGGCCTTAGCGTATTGG
>JADGEP010000221.1 GCA_016744275.1 Candidatus Krumholzibacteriia bacterium
CTGCTGTGGCGCTGGCTTTGAGCGGCAATGGGCCGCTTGCAGCCCTGGGGCGAGGCGACTCGCCATCTCCAGCGCCCACCTACTGCAAGCCAGCAGCTCAATATCCAGCTGCCGCCCTTGCAGATTCACCGCCGCCCGTGACCGATACCCGCGGCTACGATGTGCTCGCCTACGACTTGGATATCCGGCTGGATCCCTCTGCCAGGGAAATCAGCGGCCGGGTGCGCATTCAACTGCAGGCAGTGGACAACGGGACCCAGAATTCCCTGACGGTGGTGCAACTGGACCTCGTACCCGAGATGCATGTGAGCGAGGTGTCCAATGCCAGCGGCGCCCTGCCCCACAGGCACACCGAAAGCCAACTTGAAGTCACGTTGCCCGAGCCTTTGGTGGCCGGTGGCACAGCGACCTTCACCGTGGCCTGGTCTGGCAATCCGCCCCGCCACGGCAGTTTCAGTGCCGGCCTCATGTTCCGCACCCACGACCCGGGCACGCCCACCGACACCTCCGACGATGTGCCCATTGTGGCGAATTTGAGCCAAACCTGGTCTGCTCACAGCTGGTGGCCCTGCAAGGATCACCCTGCCGATAAAGCCCAAGTATCGCTGGCAGTCACGGTGCCCGATACGCTCACGGCGGTGTCCAATGGCTCTCTGCTAGGCATCACGACACCCGAACTGGGCTGGAGCCGCTACGCCTGGCAGGAAGCCTATCCCCTGCCCACCTATCTGGTTTCCGTTGCGGTCAGCAATTACGCAACCTGGAGCGAAAGTTGCCGGACGGCCGAAGGACCGCCAGTGCAGCTGGAGTACTACATTTTCCCCCAGGACCGCCCCCACGCCGAGATTGATCTGGAACCCACTTGCGACATGATGTCTTTCCTGACCAGCCTGCTGGGCCCCTGGCCATATCCTGGCGAGAAATACGCCCAGGTCGAATTCAAATGGATCGGCGGCATGGAACACACCACGGCCTCCAGCCTGGCCCAGTTGCTGTTTACCGGCGACGGGCGTTTCGAGAACATCTTCATGCACGAGTTGGTCCATCAATGGTTCGGCGACAGCCTCACGCCCGCGGGCTGGAATGATATCTGGCTCAATGAAGGATTTGCGCGCTACGGAGAGGCGCTTTGGGTCGAACACCGATATGGCGAAACGGCGTTTCAGGAATTCATGGCGGATATCGGGCCGCAGGGACATCCCGAACTTTTTCGCGGTGATGGATTCCTGAGCGACCCTTTTCCGATCCTGCCCAATACCCTGGTGTACGACAAAGGCGCCTGGGTGCTGCACATGCTGCGAGAATTGATCGGCGATGGTGCTTTTTTCACGTTCTTACGGGATTATGTCAACGATCCTCAACTCAGGCACGGACTGGTCACCGAGGCCGACATGATTGCCGCAGCCGAGACCGCCGCCGGGCGCTCCCTGGATGGGTTTTTCCGTCCCTGGCTGGATACGGATCTGGTGCCGGTCGTCAGTCATTCCCTTCGGCAGAATGGCGACGGCACCTTCGAACTCACCCTGAGCCAACATCGCGATCCGCTCTTTGAAGTGCCGGTGCCCCTGGTCCTGCACACCCGCTGTGGCGACGAACGATTCACCGCAAATCTGGCCCGGGCAGAAGAAATATTTACCTGGAATCTGGACTGCGCCGTTGACTCGGTTTCCATCGCACCGGACGGCCTGGCGCTGCTGCGCACTCTGGACAGTCCGCCGCCTCGTATGCAGGTCAACGGGCCGGCTCCGAATCCCGTCGGATCAGCCGGAACATCCTTCATGATACTTCTCACGAGAGACACAGAACTTACTGTCAATGCGTATGATACAAAAGGGCGGCTGATATTGTCAGAAGACTTGGGGCTCTTGCACGGCACGGCCCCGGAGGGCCTGCCCATTGCCCCGGGGAATATCTGGGACTGGGTCCCCGCAGCCGGTGATCAACTGCCTTCGGGCCTCTACTTTTTTGAGTTTACCGGCAGCGGTGAGCGCCAAGTATTGCCCTTGACCCTGGTTCGCTGAATAGCTTTTCGGCATCAGCCAATCGGCACCAAGGGAGCGAAGCGCGGGTTGATATGCTTACGCCCCGCCGAGTCAAAATCCACCGTAACCATCATATCTTCGCCCGCCCCTTCGACCCGACTGACGGTGCCTGAGCCGAAGATTCCATGGCTGACGATCTGGCCCTCATAGTAGGGCGCGTCCTGCACCACGTCGGTATCCCAGGTCGGTTCTGGCTCCTTGGCCTTGCCTGGCTTCTGGCGATTGCCCCACTCTTCGGGCCGGACTGGACGGCTGGTTGAATTGGCCCGGGATCCCGTATGAGAAGGCGTGGAGGCCGGAGTCTTGGGGCTTTGGCCAGCCTTGCGCCTGGCCCGGGCCACTGAACCGCCAGACCAGCCACCACCGCCGCCACCGCCGCCACTGGAATTGCCGAACAGACTGCGAGCCACCGGTTGCTGAATTTCACTGTGATCCAGGTGCCGCCGTTCGATCAGATTGTCCGGTACTTCCTTCAGGAACCGCGAGGGCAGGCTGTCCTGCCAGGAACCAAAGCGCCGGCGTCGGGCCGCATGCAACAGGTACAGGCGTTTTTCGGCCCGGGTGATCGCGACATAGAACAACCGGCGCTCTTCTTCCAGCCCGGCCTCATCCTCAGCCGCATTGATGTGGGGCAGGATGTCGTCTTCACAACCGGCGATGACGACCACGGGAAATTCCAGCCCTTTGGCCGTGTGGATGGTCATCAGGCGCACCACGCCCTCGTCATCCTCGATCGTATCGGGATCCGAGACCAACGCCACCTGCTCCAGGAACTGGTCGATGGTGCCGCCGTCGGTGGATTCGTGGAAACTGGCGGCCGCATTGATCAATTCGGCGATGTTCTCGTTGCGGGTGCCGGCGCTCTCGGGGTCATCCGCCTCCAGGTGGCTTTGGTAACCGATGTCGCTGATGATCGCCGTCAGCAGGTCGTGAATGGGTTCGGAACTGGTCGCCTTCAGGCGCCACCGGGTCACCATGTCGAAAAAGGCCCGCACCCGCTTGCAACCAGCCGGGGCAATTTCACCTTCCATCAGGCCCTGCTCCGCCGCCGCTTCACCCATGGTCAGATCGTGGGCCGCCGCCAAGCTCACCAGACGCCCAATGGTGGTCTCGCCAATCTTGCGCTTGGGCACGTTGATAACCCGTTGCACGGCAATCATGTCGGCTGGATTGGCCACCATCTTCAAATAGGCCAGCAGATCACGCACTTCGCGGCGAGCATAAAAATGCAGACTGCCGACAATCTGATAGGGAATGCTGGCGCGCCGCAACGCGTCTTCCAAGACACGTGACTGGGCATTGGTCCGGTACAGCACCGTGACATCGCCCCGGGTCAGGCCGTTCTTGGTCTCGGCCCGGATGATATCGACCAGCCGTGCGGCCTCGTCCTCATCATCAAAGAACTCTTCTTCAGTCAGCATGTCGCCGTCTTCGCCGCTGGTCCAAAGATTCTTGCCCTTGCGCTGCTTGTTATTGGCGATCACTTCGTTGGCCGCGTTGAGAATGTTGCCCGTGCTGCGGTAATTTTGCTCCAGGCGAAAAGTATTGGCCCCGGGAAAATACTCGTCAAAATTGAGCATGTTCTCGATGCGAGCCCCGCGCCAACTGTAAATGCTCTGGTCATCGTCACCGACGGCAAAAATGTTGCCGTGGTGACTGCTGAACAGCTTGATCATCAGCATCTGCAAAGGATTGGTGTCCTGGAACTCGTCCACCATCACGTGCCGAAAGCGCCGCGCATACTTCTCGCGCACTTCCGGCACCTGCTCCAGCAAATGTACGGTCCGCAAAATCAGGTCATCAAAATCCAGGGCGTTGCATTTGACCAACGCTTCCTGATAGGCGCCGTACATCGCGGCGTACTTTTCGTCGATAAAGGTGGTGGCTTGGGCCTGGGCATCATGCGGCTTCAAGTCTTCATTTTTCCACTTGCTGATCACGCCACGGGTCGCGTTGGGCGTGAACTGCTTGGGGTCAATGTTCAGGTCTTTCATGACCTGTTTGAGCAGGCGCTTGCTATCGTCCGTATCAAAAATGGAGAACCCCGGTTGGACACCGATATGGGCGCCGTCGGTCCGCAGGATCTTCAACCCCGTAGCGTGAAAAGTGCCGATCCAGAAAGGAGCATTGCCCTCACCGACGGTCTCGGCCACGCGCTCTTTCATTTCCTTGGCGGCCTTGTTCGTAAAAGTGAAGGCCAGGATCTCGCCGGCGTGCACCCCCTGCTCGCCCATCAACCAGGCGATGCGGGTGGTCAGCACCCGGGTCTTGCCGCTGCCGGCGCCGGCCACCACCAGGACGGGGCCATCAGGGGCGGTTACGGAATCGCTTTGGGGGGCATTCATGCGGGAAAGAAAGTCGGTCACGGGAGCTCCGTCGCCTGGATGCGAATAACTGAAGGGCAGGATTGCGCAGAGGGCAAGATGACATTTTTTGTCCCGGGTCGCAACCCTGGAAGTCTGGTCGAGCCCTGGCTAGTATTCGAACCGGTATTTGAGATCCAGGTTGTAAGTCGACTCACCCTGATTTTCATCCAACCGCCGCCGGATCTCGGACTGCAACAGAAGGTGCCGGTTGATCTGGTACTCCACGATGAGGTCCAGGTCGTCCATGCCGCGAATTCCCTGGGCGTATTTCAGGTACAGGTCCGACCCGATGTACTTGCCCACACCGATCAAGGGATCCAGGCCAGGATCGCCCGTTTCGCGCAGCCGTTGGATCTGGTCGATCTCGATCGTATCGACAAAATCGACTTCGCGTGCAATCTCGCGTTCCAGCAGGTTGAAGCCTGCCGAGATGGAAGAATTGGCCAACCGCGCCGAGTCGCCCTCGGGCGTGGCCTGGGGTTCAAGTCCCAACAACATGCGCTGAATGGCCTCGGTGCTGTAGCCCCGCTCACTGGAGAACTGCACTTCGGGGTTGGACATCACACCAGTCACGTGCACGCCGATGTGTTCGATGATCGAGTTGCTCGAACCGGCAAAACGCAAGCGGTACTCCGTTTGGGCGTCAAGATCGATGCGCGGATCAAAACCTACTTCCTGGCTGAAGTCCATCCGGCCGCGTTGCACTTCAAACTTGTTGTTGAAAACGATCAGCTCGCCTTTGTTCACATCCAGGGAGCCGCGCATGTTCAGGCCGCTCTCGGTACGCACGAGGTTCAGGTCACCACCAAGCGCCAATTCCATTTCGCGGTTGATGATGTGCGCCACCCGCGGCTGGGCGTGCAGGCTCAGGTCGGCCAACCAATCGGGCGCCACGGTTCCGGCCAAGGGATCAACCGCGCCTTCTTTTTCTTTGAAGTCGCCCTTGAAGCGGGCCTTCAGCACCGAAAAATCACCGTGAAACTTGGGCACCAGAACACTGTCCGGGCCCACCATCACACCAGTCATACGGGCATTGCTGCTGCTGGCGACCACCCGCAGGTCGGGAATTGAAGCCAACAGGAATCGGTCCAGATTCAAACGCAAATCGAAGGTGTCGATCATCAGGCCCTTGAAGGTGAGGGTTCCTTGCCCATCCAGCGAGCCACGCAGGCCTTCTTTGGCCTTGATGTCGGTGAGCGTCAGGGTGTCGCCGCTGAAACGCCCCTCGCACGAGGCCTCACGGTAGACTTCCTCAAGGTCACGCAGGACAAAGCCCACGTCGTCCAATTTCACACTGCCCTGGTAGAACGGATGATCCAGCGGGCCGGCGATCACGACCGAGGCCTGCCCCGTGCCGCTGCTGGTGACAAAGGCGTTGGTCGCGCGCGACAAAGCCTCCATATTGCTGCCGGGCGGCACTTCCAACTGCATGTAGAAAGGGCCATCCAAGGGCGCAACCGGTTCGCTCATCAGGTCCATCACCAACGGAATCTCGATGCGCCCCGAGAGATGCAGGTCGTCCTTGAACCCCCGCAGATCACCCAGGACCAGGCCCCTGCTGTCGGCCCACACACTGGCCGACAACTCGTCCAGATGCAGCCAGTGCACATGGAACGGCGCGCCGCGCAGGTCGCCCCGGATGACCGGATCAAGGCTGGTGCCGGCCACCCGCACCTGCCCGTTGAACCGCCCTTGTAAACGCTCCAGAGCCGGCATGGCGAACTGATCCAGGAACGCCCAGTCCGCATCCACGAACCCCAACTCCAGATCCAGCTCCGCACCGCGCCAGAACTCTTCCACAGGCGCTCCGGGATTGCTCACCGAACCCGCGCCTTTCACCCGTCCGAACTCGCTCAGCAAATCCAGTTCGCGGAACTCCACCGTCCCGGCCTGGTACTCGGCCTCAACCCGCAGGGAATCCACCCGAGCCATCACGAATGGGGCGTCCACCAACTCGCCCACCATGGAGATGGTCGGTTCGGCCGGGTCACCACCAGCCACCAGATCGGCCGTCAACATGCCCGCCAAGGGCTCTTGGGTTTCCACAAACGGATTCAACAACCCCAGATCGAAATGCTCAAATTGCATACCGCCAGCAACCTGCACTCCCCGATCAAAAACGCCTTCGCCAGACACCGCACCCTGTTTCGAAGAGAGGCGCAGACCAGACATGGAAAAGTGCCCCTCGCCGACGCTGATGGGC
>JADGEP010000222.1 GCA_016744275.1 Candidatus Krumholzibacteriia bacterium
CACCTGGTGGGGTTGCTGAAGCGCCTTACGGCAGCGAGTCATACCGTGGTCGTTACCGAGCACAATTCCCAGTTGATCAGCGCGGCCGACCATGTGATCGAGCTAGGCCCTGGGGCGGGCGACGACGGCGGGCGCTTGGTCTAGAACGGCCCACTTCTCAACAAATCCGGGGCAATTGCTCGGCTACGGGCATGTCCACAATGCGCTCCACACCCAGGCTGGTGCGCAAGGCCACCAGCCCTGGATGTTCATCCACCACGACGCCGATTTGGGCAGCATCGGCACCCAGTTCATGGTTCCGCAGGGCGGCCAGGGCTGGGGTGGTCTCGTCGGCCGGCACCACGGCGATGAATTTTCCTTCGTTGGCCACATAGAGAGGGTCGATTCCCAGCACTTCGCAGGCTCCGCGCACCGGCGGACGCACGGGGATCGCTTCATCGTCCAACCGGATTCCCACGCCGGCTGCGGCGGCAAATTCGTTCAGGGTGGTGGCGGCTCCGCCCCGGGTGGGGTCGCGTAGGGTGCGGGTGCCTGGAGCGGCCTGCAACAAGGTGTTGATGAGCCCATTCAGCGCTGCCGAGTCGCTCCTGATTTCACTTTGAAAACTCAACTTTTCGCGGGTCGTGAGCACGGCCATGCCATGGTCAGCCAAGGTGCCGGAAACCAGAACCACATCACCGGCGCTGATGTTTTTGGGCGTAAGGTTCACTCCGTCAGGGATAACCCCGAGGCCCGAAGTATTGATGAAGATCCGGTCGCAGCTACCCTTGTCGACCACTTTGGTGTCACCAGTGACGATGCGCACACCGGCGGTGGCGGCAGCCTGCTCCATCGAACACAGAATGCGGTGCAGGTCCCGCATTGGCAGGCCCTCTTCAAGCACCAACCCGACACTCAGGGCTTCGACTGTGGCGCCACTCATGGCCACGTCGTTGACGGTGCCGTTGACCGCCAGATCACCGATGTCGCCACCGGGGAAAAAGATGGGACTGACGACAAAGGTGTCGGTGGAAAACGCCACTCTGCCGGGCGCCAGATTCAACACGGCCTGGTCGCCGAGGGCTTCCAATTCGGGGCAGCGAAAACGGGGGAGGATGAGCTTTTCCATCAAGTCTGCGGACAGGCGCCCACCCGCTCCGTGGGCTAATTGCACGGTATCGTGATCCATCAGGGGCAATGGGCAGCTCTGGCGAGAAAAATTGGGCCGTTCGTTCATTTCCATCCCCTTCGCGCGTAGCGATAGTAGGCGGCGCAGGCCCCTTCACCGGACACCATGGTGGCGCCAAAAGGCGAGGTGGGAGTGCAGTCGGTTCCGAATGCCGGGCATTCGTCGGGCTTCTTCAATCCTTGGAGAATTTCACCACTGATACATACAGCAGGTTCGTTGGGCGTGATGTCGGCCACGGAAAACCTGCGCTCCGCATCGTATGCGGCCAGGTGGTCGCGAATCCGCAGACCACTGTCGCTGATGGGGCCGATGCCGCGCCATTTGCGATCGCAGATTTCGTACACTTCGTCCATCACCGCGCGGGCGGCAGGGTTGCCCTGTTTGCGCACGGCCCGCAGGTATTGGTTGGCCACTTCGGGCGCGCCTTCCTCAAGCAGGCTCACGGTTTTCAGGATACCATCGAGGATGTCCACAGGCTCAAACCCGGTGGGGACAATGGGCACGCCGTATTTCTGGGCCAACGGTTCGTACGGTTCCCAGCCCATGATGGCGCAAACGTGTCCGGCGGCGAGAAAGCCCTGCACCCGGTTGTTGGGCGCCGATAAAATGGCCTCCATCGCCGGCGGTACCAGCACGTGGCTGGCGATCTGGCTGTAGTTGGTGAGCCTTTCGGTGGCGGCCTGCTTCAAGGCCATGGCGTTGCCGGGGGCCGTGGTTTCGAAGCCCACCGCCAGGAAAACCACTTCGCGATCCGGGTTCTCCCGCGCCAGATTCAGCGACTCGAGGGGCGAGTAGACCATACGCACATCGCCCCCTCGGCTTTTGATGCGAAAGAGGTCGTCCCGGCTGCCGGGCACCCGCAGCATGTCGCCAAAGGAAGTGAAGATCACTTCCGGCCGAGAAGCGATGGCCAGAGCGCGGTCGATGGTTTCCAAAGGCGTGACGCACACAGGACAGCCGGGGCCGTGCACCAGGGTGATTTCCGGAGGCAGCAAACGGTCCAGGCCGTGGCGCATGATGGCGTGGGTTTGACCACCGCAAATTTCCATGATGACCCAGGGGCGGGTGACGGTCTCATGGATTTTTTCCAACAAGCTTTTCGCCAGGGTGGGATCCCTGAATTCGTCGAGGTGTTTCATTGCTGGCGCTCCTTGGATAAGGCCGCTGCTATCGCCGCTTGGCCCAGACTGACGGCGCCATCGCCCGGTGGCAGGTTCAACGGGCGCAAGGGGTGCAAGCCATCCTGGCGCAGGCGCTGCTCCAATTCTCCCAGCAAGATTTCGTTTTGAAAAACGCCGCCAGCGAGCACCACATACGCCGTGTCATTTTTAGCGGCAGCCCATCCGGCTGTCAGGGCCAGAATTTCGATCAGAGTGCGGTGGAACATGGCGCTGATGACACCGGGCATCACCCCTGCCCGGCGAGCCTCGCGCACGGACTTGATCACCGTGGCGACAGGCAAAAGAAGCGGGCCGTTGGTATCAGTTTGAGCCAGGCGTTTATGAAGCTCATTGACCGCCAGAGAGAATGGCTGAACTGCTCTCACCTGCGCCGCCGTCGTCAGGGCCGCCAATTCAATGGCGGCCTGGGCCTCATACCCAACTTCGGACCACGGGCCGACCATGGCCGCGACCGCATCAAACAAGCGACCGCAACTGCTGGTCAGGGGCGAGTTCAAATCGCGCTCCAGGATCTCGAGCACCGGTGCAACAGGGCGGTCACCCTGGAAAGGAAATTCATTCGGATTTTTGGCAAAAAACTGGGAGCCGTAGGCGTGGCGCAAGTAGCTGACCGCCTGGCGCCAAGGAGCCCTGATGGCCGCCTCCGCACCGGGCAGGGGCACACCCTCGAAATGTCCCAGTCGCGCAAAGCCTTCCAGGCCGCCAAAGAGGATCTCTCCACCCCAGATGGTGCCGTCTTCGCCGTAGCCGGTGCCGTCCATGATCAGGCCCACCGCCGCTGCCGGGTGGCGGTGTTCAGCCAGCACCGCGGCCAGATGTGCGTGGTGGTGCTGCACCGGCACCAGTTTCAACTCGGGTCTCAGCCGCGCCTGTTCGGATGCCCAGATGGTGGCCGCATAGCCGGGATGCAGGTCGTGGGCCACGGTCAGCGGGGCGCATTCCAACAGGCCCTGCAAAGTGGCGATGGATTCGCGGAAAAAACGATCGGACTCGACCTGGCCCAGGTCGCCAATGTGGGGACTGAGAAAGGCGCGCCCATCCTGCAGGATGCAAACGGTGTTCTTGAGTTGGGTGCCGACCGCGAGTATGGGCGCGGTGGCGGGCCCGTCTATCGACACCGGCACCGACACCGGCACCGGGGCCAGGCCGCGGCTGCGGCGCATCACCAGTGGCGCCTCACCCACCATTTGCATCACCGAGTCGTCGGCCCGGCGCAGGATTTCCCGGTCGTGCAGGACGAAGGCGTCGGCAATGTTGGCGAGGCGTTCCTGGGCCTCGTCGTTGCTCATGCAAATGGGCTCGTCGCTCACGTTGCCGCTGGTCATCACGACCGCGTTGATGCCCAGTTGGCCAAGTGCGTCGAGAAAAAGATGATGCAAGGGAGTCGATGGCAACATCAATCCCAGGCGCCGGTGCCCTGGCGCGACATTGGCCGCCAGTCCGGCGCCATCCCGCCGTTTCACCAAGACGATGGGCGCGACTGGCGACTGCAGCAATGCCGCTTCAGCGGCTGACAATTCGGCCAATTGCCTGGCTGCGGGCAGGTCAGCCACCATCACGGCCAGGGGTTTGGCCGCCCGCTTCTTGCGGTGGCGCAAAAGGTCTACGGCGGCTTCGGCATCAGCCCGCACGGCCAAGTGGAAACCGCCCAGTCCCCGGATGGCAACCACTGCGTGGCGGGCCACTGCTTCGGCGGCCTGTTCCAGCACCGTGCCTTCGGCGGCCGTGGCGCCCAGTGGGCCTTTCAGCCAAACCCGGGGACCGCAGTCCGGGCAGGCATTGGGTTGGGCATGAAACCGCCTGTCTTGCAGGTCGTCGTATTCTTTCTGGCAAGCGGTGCACATGACAAACGGCGCCATGGATGTGTGGGGCCGGTCATAGGGGATGCGCCCGATGATGGTCCACCGCGGGCCACAATTGGTGCAGTTGGTGAAAGGGTAGCCGTGTCGGCGGTTGGTGGGGTCGCGCAATTCGCGCAGGCAGTCGCTGCAAGTGGCGGCATCCGGTGGAATCATGGTGCTGGTGCCGGGTGTATTTTCTGAGCTGAGAATCTCGAATGCTGCGCTGCCCAAGGGCGGGATGTCGTCGCTGTTGAATGAGGTGACCTGGGCCAGGGGTGGAGAATCGTTCTGCATCTTGCCGGCGAAGCGGTCAAGACGATCGGCCGGGCCTTCGACTTCAATGACCACCCCGGCGCTGGAATTGCACACGTGGCCGGCCAGTCCCAGATTCATGGCGGTCTGCACCACAAATGGGCGGAAGCCCACCCCTTGCACGATGCCGTTGACAAGCAGACGCCGGCGTTTCAATCCGTTTCTCCGCCGCTGGCAGCCCGGCGATCACGCAGCCATTGGTACCAACGGTCCATGCCTTCTCCGGTGGTGGCGGCCAGGCGGACAAACTCCAGCTTGGGGTTGACCTGCCGGGCGGCCGCTTCGCAGGCATCCACATCAAAATTCACGTGGGGCAGCAAGTCGATTTTGTTGATCAGGCACAGGTCTGCTGCGGCGAACATGGTGGGATACTTGAGCGGCTTGTCGTCGCCCTCGGTCACACTGATGATCACAACCTTGGCCGCCTCGCCGAGATCAAAGAGGGCCGGGCAAACCAAATTGCCGACATTTTCGATCATCAAGACCGTGTCTGGGACGGGCTTCAACTCATCACAGGCGCGCTGGATCATGGCGGCATCCAGGTGGCACCCCTTGCCGGTGTTGACCTGCAGCACCGGCGCGCCAGTGGCGGCGATGCGGTCGGCGTCGCGCAGGGTTTGCTGGTCGCCTTCGATGACCGACAGCGGCACCGTTTCGCGCAGGTCGGAAATGGTTCGTTCCAGAACCGAGGTCTTGCCCGACCCTGGAGACGAAACCAGGTTCAACGCCAGAATCCCCCGGCCCGCAAACCAGCCCCGATTGTGCGCGGCCAAAAGATCATTCTGTTGCAGGATGTCCTGGGCAACCTTGACCTCCCGCGATTGAGAATGGTCATGATCATGATGGTGCTCATGCTGATGATCATGACCGTGATCGTGATCGTGCGGGTGAGCATGATCGTGCGAATGGGCAGGCGTTTCGGTTCCCGGCCGGCGAAAGGTCACCGCTTCGGCAGGTTGGCTGCAACCACAGGTGTCACACATTGGTCTTCCTTTCAATCCACGTTGAGGCTGCTGACGCGCAATTCACGGCCTTGAAATATTTCCAAAGTGCCTTCGTCACAGGCCACACATAGGGCCATCAGTTCACTGGCTGGTCCATCCTGGCCACAATGTCGGCAGGTGCCCCGGCCGGCGATTACTTCAATCACCAATTCTCCTGCGGCGGCCATGGTATCGCGCCGGGCCGCTGCAAAACAAAACTGCAGGGCCTCGTTTTCCACCCCAGCGAGGGCGCCCACTTCGATGTTCACGCGATTGATCGCTTGGGCGTTGGCTTCGCGCGCCTGGGCTTCGGCAATGTCCAGAATACTGATCACCAACGACATTTCGTGCATATCACAACCCCAGGAAACGGATCGCCAATCCACTGACCATGATGGCCAGCCCCGCCATGGTGTGGGTGTGGCGTTCGAGCCGGGCCAAGGGCAACATGCGGACGCCGCGGGAGACCAAATATACGGTCACCAACATCGTGGCGATCGTCACGACTGCAAAAATCGAGGCCACCAGCACCAAACCACCGATACTCGCGTTGGCCGCAGGATACATCAGGATCGGGATCAGCGGTTCGCAGGGGCCCAGGGCAAAAATGACAAAGAGCGCCCAGGGTGTCAGGCTTCGCTTTTGGGCAGTGGACGCCTCGGCATGGGGGTGCAAATGCTCCTGGTGGTGGTCGTGATGATGGTCATGTACGGTGCCGTCGGCGTGGGCGTGTTGGTGGGTGTGGGCCTGGCCGCGGGCCGACCGGCGCCAGCCCCAGACGGCGTATACCAGACCGAAACTGATCAGCAACCAGGCCGCCAGGTTGCCTCGCATCCCTTCGACCACTTCCAGGCTGCCGACTGCCCAGCCCAGACCAATACCCACCGCTCCTAAAATGATCGAGCCCAGCACGTGGCCCAGCCCGCAGAGAGCAGTCACCGAGAGGGTCCGGTTCAGGGACCAATGCCGCGCGCGGCCCATGACGATGAATGGAAGGTAGTGGTCGGGGCCGGTTATGGTGTGCACAAAGCCGATGGAAGCTGCGGTGAATGCCAGGATGCCAATTTCCGAACCCATGGTGCCTCCACGAGGGACAGGCC
>JADGEP010000223.1:0-1684 GCA_016744275.1 Candidatus Krumholzibacteriia bacterium
CAGCACCTGAAAGCTTTCGTAGGTCAGGATCATTTCCAGAGTTTCGCGAATGGCGATTTCATCGTCCACAATGAGGACGGTTTTCACGGAATTTCCTTTGCTCATGAAGCGAATGCCCTTGCGTCGAAGGATGTGAGTCTGGTTAATTGTCCCGCTGGCGGCGATTCCAGGAACCCATAGGTTATTGTCTGGACAGGCGTGCCATCAGGCAACCCCGAAGTTGCAAAAAATCTGCGGACATTTTTTTGAGGGACCGACTGCGGCGCCGGGCTCAGATTCCGTTCCCCCAAGATAGAGGCTGACCGATGGAACTCAAACCCCTGCTCAGATCCCTGGTTCCCGGCGACTTTGCCGGCCTGATCGCCGACGTCGGCGCGCCGTCCTACCGCGCGCAGCAGGTGAAGCAGTGGGCCTTTGTACAGGACGCCATGCAGTGGGATCAGATGGGCAACCTGCCCCACTCCCTGCGCGAATGCCTCTCGGCAAAGTTTGATCTGCGCGGATTGGAGCTGCAGGAGCGCCAGGTTTCTACCGACCACACCCGCAAGTTTCTTTTCCGGCTGCGTGACGGCCACACCATTGAAAGCGTGATCATCCCCATGAAGGATCATGCCACGTTTTGTCTATCGACCCAAGTGGGCTGCGCCATGGCTTGCACTTTTTGCGCCACGGCCCGCGGCGGGCTGGTCCGGCATCTGGAACCCGGTGAGGTCATCGAACAAATTTTGCATCTTCGGGCCGACCTGGAAGACCATCCGGTGCCGGGCATGGGAGACCGCCAATTTAATGTCGTCTTCATGGGCATGGGCGAACCCCTGGACAACTGGGACACCATGGAGCCCGCGCTGCAAAGCATGACCGCAACCGATGGTCTGGCCATGTCGAAACGCCGCATCCAGATTTCCACCAGCGGACCGGCCGCAGGGCTGCAACGCCTGATCGCCTCTGCACCTGGCGTGGGCCTGACACTCAGCCTTGGCGGCAGCACGGATGAAGAGCGGCACAAGGTCATGCCCGTCCCCGGGCGCACGGGTTTGAAAGAGGCACTTGGTCTTGCGGCCGATTATGGACGACTGGCAGGACGGCGGGTGACCATCGCCTGGGTGCTGATCCAGGACCGCACCGACCAGCCAGACCAGGCCAAGCGCCTGGCCCAATTGCTCAAGGGACACAATTTCAAAGTGAACCTGATTCCGCTGAACCCCCTGGATGACTCGACCCTCGTCCCGACGGCAGACCCGGCGGTATTGGGATTTCAGAAGATTCTCACCGATGCAGGTGTGCCCACCTTTATCCGGGCCAGCGGTGGGCGCGACATCGACGCTGCCTGCGGGCAACTGCGCCGCAAGCGGCAATAGCCACACAGTCCGGTGGATAAAAAAAAGGCCTCTCCCATCTGGAAGAAACCTTTTTCTCGTCTCAAATCAACCGCAGATCAGATCAGATCACATCCGCCAGATTCGTGCGGTCCAGCGCACCGGTCAAAGCGTCTTGCGCCTCACGCCAAACATCGGCCACCGCGCAGGTGTCAACGTCCTTGCAGGGGTTCACCTTGCGCAGGCAGTGGTTCAGGACTATTCCGCCCTCACACACTTCCACGACATCACGCAGGGAAATCTCTTCAGCGGGGCGCGCCAGGCTGAATCCGCCTTTGACGCCGCGGTGAGATTTGACGATGCCAGCC
>JADGEP010000223.1:1694-6543 GCA_016744275.1 Candidatus Krumholzibacteriia bacterium
AAAGATTTTCGCCAGAAATGCCTCCGATACCTCGCAGGAACCGGCGATGATTTTCAGCTGCACCGGCGCCTGTTCGTTGCGGCGTGCCAACTCTTGCAGGCCTCGAATCGCGTACTCGGTTTGCCTTGTAATCTGCAGCATCGTCTGACCTCTCGCCTGTGCTCCACTGGGAGTGGAGTCGTGGGGATTGATTCTTTAATGAATCAAAAAAGGTCTCCAATTGCTTGAAAGTCAAACACCAGTATCCTCTTGAAAATGGAGTCCTTTATCAGTCAGTTTTGATACGGGCGGACGAGCGCTGCGGGGGGCAAAAAACAAGCCCTGCTTGGCCTTCGGAATGCGGTTGGATCCGGTCTCGGATTCCACCCACCGCGCTGGCATTTCCTGACGCGGATCCAGATCCAACTGCAACACTTCGACCCGCATACGGTACTTCGTGATGCCGTGACGAAAATGGCCCGCAACGCGAAACGCCGCTGATGAGGGCCACAGCTTTTCCGGAAGGTCCAGCCACGAGCGCCAGGCCTCGCTCTGCCAGGGCGGCGTCTGGTGGCCGGCCAACCAGGGTGTCATGGGCAGCCCCCACAGTCCTGGGTGCAGTTTACCGAAGTCGGCCCGCAGTGTTTTTCGGCCCGGAAAGCTTCCCGGCACCGGCGGACTGGCCGGCGGCACCAGTAGAATCCGATCGCGCCAGGTGACGAGCAACTGACCAACCCACACCGGCACTGCGGCCGTCGGCGTTTTGGGCGGCGGCACCTGCTCCACCCACTGCCCCTGCCACGCATGACAATGATTGCGCACCGGACACTCCGGGCAATGGGCGCGGCGAGCACCACATAGCAAAGCACCCAACTCCATCAAAGCCTGATTCCAATCGCCGGGACTATCTGCCGGCACCCAATCCGCCCCCAGGTCATCGATCATCTTCTGCTGTTGCGCTGGATTCAGGCCCGCAAATTCTGCGGGCTGGGCAACGGCCAGGCGCGCCAGCACTCGCCGCGCGTTGGCATCGACGGCCGGCACTCTCTCCAGCAAGCCGATGCTCGCAATCGCACCGCTGGCATAGGGTCCGATGCCGGGCAACGATTGCCACTGCTCGCGGGAGGACGGCATTTCACCTTCCCACTGGTGGACGACGACCCTGGCCGCAGCATGCAGATTGCGCGCGCGGGAGTAATATCCCAGCCCACTCCACAGCGCCAGCACGTCCGTCTCAGCGGCCGCGGCCAGCGCCTGCACGGTCGGAAACCGCTCCATGAATCGTTGCCAAAAAGGGACCACCGTCTGAACGGTGGTTTGCTGCAGCATGATTTCCGAAACCCAGATGCCGTAGAGATCGCAGGAATCGCGCCAAGGCAAATCGCGTTTGATATCGGCGTACCACGACAGCAGGTTAGCCGTCAGGACGGGCCGACCAATGGCCGAACACGTGGGTTGGGGATCAATCATGATGTGCCTGTGCCTGCAGTCGGTTGTTGGCAGATTGACAAAAGGTTATCTTAGAGGCAAAATGTCACCGCAGTCAGGGCGAAGCGCAACCGACAGACCGATATTCCGGCCAGGAGGCTCCATGTCCATCCAGACCATACCCGAACTTTTCCTCGCCTCGGTGCGCGAACATCCCCGGCCCGATTGCTTTTCCTATCGCGACGAGTCGGGCCAATACGTAGACGTTTCCAGCGACGAAGCTCTGCGCCGCGTGAAAGCCCTGCGCTTCGGACTGCGCTCGTTTGGACTCCAGCCGGGCGACCGGGTCGCCATCCTATCGGAAAACCGGATCGAATGGGCCCTGAGCGACCTGGCCGCCCAGTGCGGTGGTGGTGTGGTCGTGCCTATCTACCCCACCCTCCTGGACGAAACCGTCGAATACATCCTGAAAGATTGTGAACCGACAGTCATTTTTGTCTCGACTCAGGAGCAGGCCCAGAAGATCCACAACATTCGTGAGCGGCTCCCGTTTTTGAAGGATGTGATTTCCTACGACCGCACCAGTTTGCCCGATATCATGACCTTTGATAAGTTGAAGCAAATCGGGCAAAATCTCGTTGACGACAACCCGCCGGCGCCCCGGGACGAGTGCGTCACCGTGGACAAGGATTCTCCCTGCAGCATCATCTACACCTCGGGCACCACGGGCAACCCCAAGGGTGTGGTCCTGTCTCATTGGAATTTTGTTTCCAACGTGCTGCACATCCGCGATATCATCGACTTCAGCGCCAAGGACCGTTGCCTGAGCTTCCTGCCTCTGAGCCATGTCCTGGAACGCATGGCCGGCTACTACTCCATGCTTGCCGGTGGCGTGGGCATCGCCTATGCAGAACGCATGGATACCGTCCCGGCGGATGTTGCTGATGTCAAACCGACCATCATGGTCAGCGTGCCTCGGCTGTATGAAAAAATCTACGCCAAGTCCGCGAGCATGGCCATGGCCGCTGGGTTCCCCAAGAAGAACATCTTTTTCTGGGCCCGGGACGTGGGCATTCGCGTTGCTGAGTTGGAAACCGCAGGCGAGACGGTCGGCGGCATGCTGGCCTTTCAACGGGCCATAGCCGACAAATTGGTCTTCGGCAAACTGCGGTCCAAACTGGGCGGCCGCATCCGGTTCATGGTTTCGGGCGGCGCGCCTTTGAACGCCAAAATCGCCAAGTTTTTCTACGGGGCCGGCATGGTGGTGCTTGAAGGGTATGGTTTGACCGAAACAAGCCCCGTGTTGGCTTGCAACAACATCGGCGCCATTCGGTTTGGCAGCGTAGGCAAAGTATTGCCGGGCACCGAAATCGAGATCGCCGAAGACGGCGAAATCATGTGCCGCGGACCTCAGGTCATGATCGGCTATTTCAACAATGAGTCGGCAACCCAGGAAGTCCTGTCGAGCGATGGCTGGCTGGCCACCGGCGACATCGGTCACATCGATGAAGATGGCTACGTCTTCATCACCGACCGCAAAAAAGACATCATCGTCACTGCTGGCGGCAAGAACATCGCGCCGCAACCGATCGAGAATGCATTTGCCACCAACAAGAACATCACCCAGATGGTGGTCATCGGTGATAAACGGCAATTCCTCAGCTCGCTGATCGTGCCGGATTTTGAAGTGTTGCGTGGCTTTGCCGAAGCCGGTGGGATCAATGAAATCAGCGATGAAGACTTGCTGAAGCATCCGGCGGTTTTAGGTCTCTATGAAGACATCCTGGAACAAATGAACCGCGACCTGCCCGGCTTCAGTCAGATCCGCAAATTCAGCTTGTTGCCTCGCGAATTTTCCCTCGACGAGGGCGAGTTGACACCAACGATGAAGGTCAAGCGATTTGCCATCAACAAGAAATACGACACGGTGATTTCGGCGATGTACCCTGCTCCGCTGCCCGGCGAGGAGATCTAGTGGGCGGGTGCATTTCATGAGCAATCCAACGGAGATTCCAGACAGGTACTGGTACCGGCCAGTGGTCTGTACCACGGCCGGTTTGGTGGGCAATGTCGTCCTGTCGGCGGGCAAGTTGCTGTTTGGAATTTTGGCTGGCTCAGCCGCGTTGGTGGCCGACGGTTTTCACAGTCTGGCCGACGTGCTCAGTGATGTTGGCATTCTCTTGGCGCTGAAAGCGTCGGAGCGTCCACCCGATCAGAACCACCCCTACGGTCACCACAGTTTTGAGACCCTCGGCGCCATTGTTGTTGCCGGATTCATGCTACTGACCGCCATCCTGATTGCCAAATCGGCGGTGGCGAACCTCATCCGGGGCGAGTATCTGCACCCGGAATGGCAGGCCCTGATCGCCACCTTCGCTTCGGTGGGGATCAAGGAAGTCATGGCTCGCTATACGTTGCTGGTCGGTCGCCTGCACAACAGTCCGGCCCTGCTCGCCAACGGCACCATGCACCGCTCTGATGCCATCAGTTCCCTGGCTGCGGCGGCGGGCATTGGTGGCGCCATGCTGGGCTGGGAAGTGCTTGACAGCATCGGCGCCCTGGTCATTTCATTGTTCATCCTGAAGATGGGCGTGGACTTGATGCGCGAGAACGTGATGGCTCTGATGGACACCATGCCGGACGACGATTTGGTGGCTGAAATCGATACTGCTGCGCGGGCTGTCGGCTGCGTGCAGGAAGTGCGCAGCCTCCACGTCAGGCAACGCGGGTCCTGGTATTTGGCGGACATACGCATTGCGGTGCATCCGGATCATTCCATCGAGTCGGCCCATGATATTGCCCACGCGACTGAAGACCGCATACGCGCCACGGTGGCCAAAATCGCCATGGTGTTTGTTCATGTGGAACCTGGCGACCGGGACAATTTCCAGCATTGCGACGACCATCCGGACCTGATCAGTCGCCCGCCAACATTGACGAAATAGAAGAGACTATTTGCGGTCGGAGCGGTTGCCCATCACGACGGTGAAGCGCAATTGGTTGCCCTCCCGCGAGACTTCCACTTCCACCAGATCACCCGGCGCATGAGAGCGCAGGACGCGCGTAAAAGTCGCCAGGTCAACGACCTCCTGCCCGGCCATCCGGGTCAAAACATCGCCCTTTTGCAGCCCCGAGCGCGCCGCCGGGCTGTCGTCAAAAACACCGGCCAGTTTGTAGCCCTGTATGTCTTCGGTGAAGTCCGGCATCGATCCGAACCAGGTATCGCGGTTGCTGTCCTTGGAGTCGCCCTCACGGAGCTTTTTCTCGGCCACCATCACCCAGGTCAATGAGTCCGGTATGACTCGCACCGACTCCAGCAAGCGGTCTCCGTAGGCCGCCACTTGCACCAGATGTTCGATCGGCAGAGTATCCCAGGTGTCGGCGGGCCGGTTGTACTGCAGGTACGGACCACCAAAAACAAATAGCACGGGCACTTCTCGCG
>JADGEP010000224.1 GCA_016744275.1 Candidatus Krumholzibacteriia bacterium
CTCATGTGTTGCGCTTCCCCTTCATGATTTCGCCAACGGTGACCATCGGCGCGGCTTTGTTCTCGGTGGCGATTGGCATCTTCTTCGGCATGTACCCGGCCAACAAGGCCGCGCGCTTGGACCCCATCGTGGCCCTTGGGCGTGAATGAGCAGTAAAATCGGTCTGCTTCGGGCCGATATTTCAGATATGACCAGACCAATGATGGCCAACGGGTTTTCGGGAGGGATTTCGTGTCTGACTTTGAACTGTGCGTGATCGGCAGTGGGCCGGGCGGCCAGAAAGCGGCCATCCAGGCGGCAAAACTGGGCAAGAAGGTTTGCATCGTCGAACGGATGGAGCAGGTGGGAGGCGTGGCCATCCACACCGGAACCATCCCTTCAAAAGCCCTGCGCGAGGCGATCATCCGGGCCACCGGTGGGCAGGACCACTTGACCATCCGTGGTGATGTGAGAGCCGGACGTTTGACCATCGACCAACTGCTGAGTTCATGCCAACGCATCATCGCCACCGAGATGGAGATCGTGCGGGTGCAATTGCGCGGCAACGGCGTGACGATGCTGAGTGGAGAGGCTTCTTTCGCCGGCCCCAACGAAATCCGCATCAAGGGGCTGCACGAAGAGACGGCGATCACGGCTGACAAATTTATCGTGGCGGTGGGCACTGAACCTGCGCGCCCGGATACCATCCCATTCGACAAACAGTGCATCCTGACTTCGGACGACCTGCTGCACCTCGACCGATTGCCGACCAAGCTGGTGGTTGTTGGCGGCGGCGTGATCGGCACCGAATTCGCTTCGATGTTTTCCCGCCTGGGCGTGAAGGTGACCATCGTGGACCGGTCCGACCGGGTATTGGGTTTTCTGGATGCCCAGATCGGCGAAGCCCTGCAATATCATTTGCGCTCGCGCGGCATGACTTTGCGCATGAAAGAAGAAGTGGCTGAGGTCATCCGGCATGAGCAGGGCGCACCGGATCGGGTGGAAACCCGCCTCAAAAGTGGCAAGGTATTGCACAGCGACGCGCTTCTGTATTGCCTGGGCCGACAGGGCACGACGGGGCCATTAAATCTGGCGGCCGCAGGGCTGGAGGCAGACGACCGGGGGCGTCTGGTGGTGGATGAAAAGTTTTGCACCGCCAATACAAACATCCATGCCGTTGGCGATGTGATTGGCTTCCCGGCCCTGGCTTCGACTTCGATGAATCAGGGACGCATGGCGGCCTGTCACATTTTTGGAAAGAAGTTTCAGGACCGACGGCGCCTGTTCCCGTTCGGCATCTATTCCATCCCCGAGATCAGCATGGTGGGGGACAACGAAGAACAACTGACGGAAAAGGGCATCCCCTACGAAACGGGTGTGGCGGGCTACAAGGAAATCGCGCGGGGGCAATTGTTGGGCGATGACGTGGGCATGTTGAAGATCATCTTCAGCCCTGAGACCCGCAAAGTCTTGGGAGTGCACATCATTGGCACCGGCGCCACTGAGTTGATTCACATTGGGCAGGCCGTGATGGCCCTGGAGGCGGACGTCGACTATTTCGTGGACAGCGCCTTCAACTATCCCACCCTGGCCGAGTGTTATCGGGTGGCGGCCTTGAACGGGATCAACAAACTGAAGTAACGGCAGGATGTAAAAAAGGGTGCCCCGGTAAGGGGCACCCTTTTTTTAGTGAGGCCAATTGCTGCTTGTTGTCTCGCCTACTTGTTGTCTCGCCAAACGGGAATGCGCCCAGGGGTGTGGGGCGCGCCAGCGGCTTCGAGACGATCTTCCATCGCTTTCAAATCACCGGTTACCAAGTCGGCCAGATCCTTCAGCAACGGACCAAACTGCTTGGCGGCGATGCTCAGGTTCTTGTGCATCGTAGCGGTTGGCGGCGAAGTGATTTCACGGGACGTCCACATGATCATGCCGGTACGGCCGGTGATCGACGGCGTGGTCGGTTCGCTGCGACTGCTCACGGTGCGGTCGCCCTGCAGAATGATCTGCATGTCCTTCAACCGGGTTTCCATGGCATCAACCTGCACCAACAGGTCCCGTTCCAGAGCCGGCGTATCGTTGATGGCCTGCCGGATGTGATTCAATCTCGACTGCGCATCACGAGCCGTATTGACTGCGCCACGCACCGACCGTTGCAACTCGCCGGCCTTCTTCTGAAAGGCCAACAACTCGGGGAAGTTGTCGGTCAGCGTTGTGTTGTTTTTCAACAAACGGGTGTTGAAGGTCATGGGCCCGGCAATGTTCTCTTCAACGCCACGCACGCGTTGGCTCAGAGTCACGTTGTAGGATCCGGGTGCAGCCAGCGGGCCGGCGGGCACGTCGTCCCACGGCGTGGTCGGGCCACTGCGATTCAAATTCACCGGGCTGATGTCCGGCCAGCGCAGATCCCAGGCCACCCGATGCAGGCCTTTGCCGCCGGGCGCGTTGAAACGCCGGACAACATCTCCCTGGGCGTTGCGCACCGTGGCGATGACCACAGGATCGTGCTCACGGTCTTCTTCCCTGAGGTCATCCCAGCTGGGGTAGAAGACAGGTTCTTCGGCCTCGATCAATTCTTTCTCCGCCGCCTGGCGTTGCGCCTTCAGGGTCTTGGCGCCATCGGCCAGCCAGTAGGTGAATACGGCGCCGAAGGGAGGGTTCTCCGCCCGATAGAAATTGTCGCCCTGGCTGCCCTTTTTGCCGCCACCAACGGGGCCGCCGGGCACGTAGATCAGGGCATCCTTGACGGGGAAAATCGTGGCGTCTTTTTCCAGATCGGCCACCGTCAGATTACGCAAGGGCGTGTAGTCATCCAGGATGTAAAACCCGCGACCGAAGGTGGCGACCACCAGGTCGTTTTCACGGCGTTGAATGTCCAGATCGCGGCAGGCGATGGTGGGTATGCCGGCCGACAGTTCGGTCCAGAATTTGCCGCCGTCGCGGGTGAACCAGACACCAAACTCGGTGCCGGCAAAAATCAAGTCCTTGTCGACATGATCCTGGGCCAATGAGTGCACCGTGCCGTCATCAGGCAGGTTGCCAGCGATGGATTTCCAGCTCTTGCCGCCGTCGGTGCTCTTCATGACATAGGGTTTGAAGTCGTCGCGTTTGTGATTGTCGAACGAGGCGAACATCACCTTGGCGTCGAATTGGGAGCACTCCACGTCACTGACATAGCTGTTGTCGGGCACTCCCTTGAAGCTGTCGCTCTTGTGCCAGTTGGCGCCGTCATCGTCGGTCCACTGGATGATGCCGTCGTCGGTGCCGATCAGCAGCAGGCCCTGCTGCAACGGCGATTCGCTCATGGCAATGATGCTGCCCCAGAACGAGGTGGAGTTGTTCTTGGCCACCGTGTCAACGCCCCACACCTGATCCATCACTTCGAGCTTGTTGCGGTCGATGCCGCTGGTGAGGTCCTCGCTGATCTTGGTCCAGCTGTGGCCCATGTCGTCGCTGCGGAAGACCTTCTGACAGGCGTAGTACAGCCGCTTGTGATTGTGCGGGCTGATGATCAGGGCCGAGTTCCAGTTCCACTTCAGCACTTCGCCCTCTTCGGCGGCGGGCTGGATGTAGAGGTTCTCGCCACTGGCCTTGTCGTAGCGGTTCAGGTTTCCGTACTGCCATTGGCAATAGACGATGTTGGGGTTGGTCGGGTCGATGGCGGGTTCGAAGCCGTCGCCACCAAGAGTGAAGAACCATTCCCGGTTGCTGATGCCATGGGTGAAGGTGGTGCGTGAGGGCCCACCGATGGTGTTGTTGTCCTGGGTGCCACCGTAGACGTTGTAGAACGGTTCATCATAGTCGACGGCCACCCGGTAGAACTGGGTGATGGGCAGGTTGGCGGCAAAGCGCCAGTTGTTGCCGCGGTCGAAGGATTCGTACACGCCACCATCGCAACCGGTCAGCAAATGGTCGGTATTGGTCGGGTCGATCCAGAGGGCGTGGTCATCGACGTGCTTGCTGCGCACGCTGAGACGGTTCCAGGTCTTGCCAGCGTCTTCGGTCACCTGCAGGAAGGTGTCCTGGCTGTAGATGCGGTCGGCGTTGTTGGGGTCGGCCACCAGTTCGTTGTAGTACTGGGGGCTGCCGGCGACATGGTCGCTCATTTTGTTCCAGGTTTGTCCGGCATCTGTGGTGCGGAAGAATCCGCCCTTATCGTCGGCGGCTTCGATGATTGCGTAAACCGTGCGTGGGGCGGCGGGGCTGATCGCCAGGCCGATGCGACCCATGTCACTGCCAGGCAGGCCATTGTTGATCTCGGTCCAGGTTTGGCCACCATCGGTGGTCTTGTGGATGCCCGATCCGGGCCCGCCATTAATCAGCGTCCAAATGTGCCGCCGGCGCTGGTAGCTGGCGGCGTAGATCACGTCCGGGTCGGTCGGGTCCATGACCAGGTCAACCACACCGGTATTCTCGTCGATTTCAAAGACAAGGTCCCAATTCTCGCCGCCGTCCACACTCTTGTAGACGCCGCGATCACCACCTGGGCCCCAGAGCGGTCCCATGGCCGCCACGTATACGACATTTTCGTCAGCGGGGTGCACCAGGATGCGGCCGATATGCAATGAGCGTTCGAGGCCCATGTTCTGCCAGCTTTTACCGCCATCAATCGATTTGTAAACACCGTCGCCATAGGCCACGCTTCGCTGGCTGTTGTTTTCGCCCGAGCCCACCCAGACCACGTCCGGATTGCTTGGCGCCAGGGCCAGGCACCCGATGGAGTAACTGCCTTCGCCGTCAAAAATGGGCTCGTAGGTCACGCCGGCGTTGTGGGTCTCCCAAACGCCGCCCGCACTGACGCCCACGTAGTAGTGGTACGGGTTGCGGGGGTCGATGGCGAAGTCAGAAATGCGGCCCGAGGCGATCGACGGGCCAATGGCGCGGAACCCGAGGGCGGAAAAATCACCGCTGCTCCAGGGGGCGTCTTCTCCAGCGGCAAAAGCGGCGCTGGAAACCAGCAACGCGACAATCAGGGCTAACAAGGGCAGGCGGCGCATGAAGGTCCTTCTTTCCTCGAGAAATAGGGAAAACCTGAAATACCGGATCGGTGCGAGGTATAGCTGTACCTTTATAACAAAAAGACACGCCGGATCCAAGTCCGGCGTGTCCGAGGCAAAATTTGGAGTTTTGAGCCCTTTAGCCGATCAATTCCTCGATTGGCGCGGCAGTCAGGGGCAAGCAGATCCGGAAGGTGGTGCCTTCGCCTACTGCGGTGTCCACTTCAATGCGGCCCCCGTGTTCCTGGATGATGCCGTGACTGATGGACAATCCGAGCCCCGTACCGCTGCCCACTTCCTTGGTCGTAAAGAACGGATCGAAGATCTTGGAGAGCACTTCCGGTGGAATGCCACTGCCGGTGTCGGCGATCGTGATGACGGCTTCGTCGCTTTCGACGCCGGTGCTGACAGTAATTGTACCGCCGTCTTCGGGCATGGCCTGCCCGGCGTTCACCAGCATGTTCATGATCACCTGGTTGACCCGGCCGGTGTGGCATGAAATCGTGGGCACTTCGCCAAAATTCCGCTCGACTTCGCAACGGTATTTCAACTCGTTCCAGGACATCTTGATCATCGATTCAACGCCGTCATTCACGTCGTAGGCGCTCAGTTGCTGCGAGTCTTCGCGGGCAAAACCCTTCAGGTTGGTGACGATTTCGGCGACGCGTCCCACACCGTCGAGAGACTCCTTGACGACATTACCCAGATCCGAATAGATGAACTCGATGTCTTCTTCTTCGCGGGCTTCGTTGATTTCGGCCGTCAATGCTTCGGTTTCGGCTACCTGACCTGAGTCCAACTCATCACGCTTTTCGTAGAGCTTGAGGACTGTCGTCAGGCTTTCCATGTATTCCTGCACGGTGCCCAGATTGCTGGTCACAAAACCGATGGGGTTGTTGATTTCGTGGGCTACGCCGGCGGCCAACTGGCCGATGGAAGCGAGCTTCTCCGACTGCACGATTTGGTCTTTGTGGCGTTTGAGCTCTTCGTTGGCCTGCTCCAGTTTCTGGTGCGATTCCTTGATTTCAGCTTCGGCGGCCTTGCGTTGGCTGATGTCCAGGAAGCTGACCACTGCCAACTTCGTCTGGTCGCCGTCGATCAAGCGGATCGAACGCAGGACGGGCACGTTGCGGCCGTCCGCTGCCTGCATGGTGGTTTCGAAATTGTCCGGCTCCTGGTCGGCAATCACCAACAATTGGCACTTGGCATTGGGCATGAAGGTGGTGGCCATATCACCAAATAGAGTGTCCATGTCGCGGCCCAGGATGGCGGCGGCGGCCAGGTTGGCATCCATGATCTGGGTCGTGCGCGGATCAATAATCAGCATGCCGGTTTGGGAAGCCTCAAAGACTGCGCGGGAGAACACTTCGCTCTCCTGAAGGTCTTGCTGCATCCGTTGCAGGCGCTGTATCTCGACTTTTTGTGCCCTGGTTGCGGTGTCGTGAGTCGCAGCGACTTCTGCCATTTTTTGCAATTGGCGTCGCTGGAATAATCCCCAGGCTGCCAGGCCGGCGGCTAACAAGGTGGTCCCGATGATCAGAATAGTCATCACTATCTC
>JADGEP010000225.1 GCA_016744275.1 Candidatus Krumholzibacteriia bacterium
CGGTGCCACAACAAAATGCTTGTGGTAAAAATCGCCGTCGGTATTGGTGTACACGGTGGTCGTAAAATAGGAAATGTCTGAAGACTGGTTCCATTTGATTTCATAGGTGATGGTGACGGGATAGTTGTCAATCGGCGTGCCGTCTTCATAGCATCCGATATACCCTTCGGCTCCCCAATGAGGCCTGGCGGCCATTGAGCCCGTGACCATGGTGATCAAGAAACATACTGCCAATAAGACTGTGAGTTTTTTCATGGGATTCCCCTTAGCTTGCATAGTCGAAGAAATTTATGAAAACGAATTGCGATGCCGCCAACATACCCGAGTCCGGCTAGAGAAATCAACGCTATTTTGGCAACCGGCCTTCAGCAAGGACCAAACTGATAGCGAGAATCATAATCTTTGTCTTTCTTGTCTTCATCATAAGATGACCCGCGATGGCCGCCACGGCGGCGCCGCTGTTTGCATAAATGAAGGCTGGATATGAAAACTTCGACGCTCTTTTTGCTCGGCATCTCTTTAGTGGCAGGATTGCTACTGTCGACCACCAATGCGACCTACGCCGAAACCATCTACACCGCCGTCATCGATGGCCCCTCGGCCAATACCCCCTCACCAGCCACCGGCACCGCGGTTCTCACCCTGAATGATGACCAAACCGAGGTGGCGTACGTCATCGTGTACAGCGGCCTGATCGGGGTCGATATGATGGCCCACTTCCACACCACGATCCGCGGCATGGATGGCCCGATTCTGGAGACATTGGCGGTCGGCTCGCCGAAAGTTGGCATCTGGCCGGTGGATGCCTACGAAATCGGTGAATTAAATGCGGGGCGGGTGTACCTCAACATCCACACCGATGTGTACGCCGTCGGAGAGATTCGCGGCAACGTGATGCCCACAACGGTGAGCACCGAGTCGGCATCGTGGGGAGAGATCAAAGGATTGTTCCGTTAGCACAACAACTGCACTGTGACCCAACAGTTCTGCTGTTGAATTGCCGTGTATCAGGTAGATAAAAACTCACAGAGGAGAAATAGATATGCTCGCTCACATTCGCCAACTCCGCGCCCTGATTCTGACCGCAGGAATGATACTGGTCTGCACAAATTCGGCCTTGGCCGAAAGGGTCTTCAGCGCGCCGCTCAACGGAGTCACGGCCGGCACCGCTTCCACCGCCACCGGCACCGCCACTCTGACCTTGAATGATCTGGAAACCGAAGCCAATTACGTCATCAGCTTCAGTGGTTTGGGAGGGTCAGAATTCGCGGCGCATTTCCACAACGGGGCACCAGGGGTGGCCGGTCCGGTGATGGAACCGCTGCCCATCGGCTCGCCCAAGTTGGGCACCTGGTTCATCACCCCCGCAGAAATCATTGAACTGGATGCGGGACGGGTCTACGTCAACATTCACACCAACCTGTACACAGCTGGTGAAATCAGAGGAGACCTCGCACCCGTGACTGTAGCCAATGAGGCGGTCACCTGGGGCGCGGTTAAGGCGCTCTTCAATTAGCAACCGCACTGACCTGCAGGGGCACTATTTCGCCCGGTGTCTTTGCAGGTCGCTCTCTGCGCTCGAGGCGTACTCTCATTTCTGCTGTATTGACGGCGATTTGCAATTGTTGAATAATCATTTTCGCAAACTATGGTGATGCCTATCGGTGGGTGCTAAAGCCCTTCAAAAACAGATAGTGAGTACTGTCATCGGTGCGATTAAAAATCTTATCCGGAATGCCACTTTTTTCGACTCCTGCTTCCTCTGGCAATACTGACTCTCCATTTCGCCGTGATGTCCTGGTTCCTGGAGTGGTTCCTGGCTGGTGACTCCGCGAATGTTTCTGCGGCCTTCATGGACCTGTCCTGGAAATTGGGCGTTGCCTTGACGGTCGGTTGCCACGTCTTGTTTCTGGGCCTATTTCGATTGGTTCGCGGCCGAGATCTGGTTTATCGGAATACGACCGCGTGGCCGAGCAATGGTGATTGGCTTTTGGTTCTCCTGCCACTGACTCCGGTGGTGCAGTACATTTTTAACAATCAGGATATTTTAACGCTTTCAGGATCCCTGTTTCTATTGGGCATGTTCGCCGCCTTCTCCATTCTGTTTGTCATCATTTTTCCAGCAGTGTTGGGCGTAGTGGCACCCGTGCGTCCCGTGGTTTTTCTAGGCCTCGCACTGACCTTCACGGTGACGAACATGGCCTCGTTGAGTGCAATGCGGAATTGGTTTGAGCTGGGAAATTACTGAGTGCAAATAGCAATCTTCAGCGGTGTGTTCCTTGTTGGCCTGCTTTGCGACAAACATGTCAGCCGGAAATTTGTTCACGGGGTGGTCCTGCTCTATTTCGTGTCCAACGGGGTCAGTCAGTATATTGCAGTCGTACAGAAAGATTCCACGCCCGTCAGAACTGATACCGGCAGCGAGTTGATCGCTCAGGTCGGATCTCGAGTTCCATTGACGAAACCCAACATCTACCTATTGGTCTATGATGCCTATGTTGCCCAGGAGACAATGCAGGGTTACGGCATCGACAACAATATCCAAGAGAAATACCTGCAGGATCAGGGTTTCACTCTCTATCCTGACACCTATTCCGTGGCCGGCTTTACGGTCGGAACAATGAGCCGAGTCCTGAATGCCTCCATGGATTTCTACGGAGACAGTCGATCCGCGGTATCTGGCCGTTCCATTGTATCAAACCTTTTGCAGAGCTTTGGTTGCGAAACCCACGGGATATTCTGGAGCGATTTTTTCTTCCGGATTGATGGTTCTGGATATGACGTTTCCTACCCGCCTCCCAGGGCTGCCCACCTGCTGATCGCCAAAGCCATTTTCATGGGTGAATTTCGATTTGACATCGAATATGACAATCCTCCTCGCACAAAATTTGAGGACCACAAGAAATCTGTTTTCGGGAAACGATCCACCCGCCCACGTTTCGTTTATACGCATGACAATATTCCCGGGCACAGCCAAAACTCGGGAAAGTGCCGCCCGAATGAATCCGAGCTCTATGCGAAGAGGTTGCAGCTGGCCAATGAGGAAATGAAACGCAATCTCACCGAGATTCTGCAAGCCGACCCCCAGGCATTGATCATCATCGCCGGTGACCACGGTCCCTATTTGACCAAAAATTGCCATGAAACAGGAAAAGAGTATACCCTGGACGAGATTGGCCGGCTGGATATTCAAGATCGGTACGGGACATTTTTAGCCATCAAATGGCCTCATGGTGAAGTGCCCGTGAATGACGACATCACGGTCTTGCAGGATGTCTTTCCCGCAATTTTTGCCGAATTATTCGGCGATGCTGGCCTCTTGGACATTCGAGTCCCACCGACGACAACTCGCCCCCAATGCATCAGTGGAGCATCGGTTAGCCAGGGCATGATTCACGGCGGAATGGATGACGGAGAGCCTCTGTTTCTCAACTCGGACTGATCGGCGGCTTCAAACTCGACTGGGCCGCCGCATCCTGATCGGCGCTCAATTCGGTCACGAAGCGGCAGTCGGTCGTGAGTACGCTGGCTGAGATCCGTGCACAAAAAAAGCCCAGCCGGGAAAAACTCCCGGCTGGGCATTAACTCAAACCTCAACCAGGGATCATCCCCCGGCATCAGCTTTCAATTCCACCGAATTCACATCCACGGTGATCTCATCCAGGCGTGCCTGCGTTTCGGCATTCACGTCTTCCTGATACCGACCGCCGAGTTGCTTAGCCAGGAATTTTTCCATGGCCACGGCCAAGGCCTTGCGGTTGTTTGGGGCGCGGAATCCGTGGCCTTCATCCGGTGCCACGACATACTCCACCGCCTTGCCCTTTTGGCGCAAGGCCACCACGATCTGATCCGACTCGTGCTGCTTCACGCGGGGGTCGTTGGCCCCGTGCACCACCAGCAAAGGCGCCTTGATCTGGTCGCAGTGGAACAAGGGCGAGCGCGCGATGAGCTCGGTCTTGTCGCCTTCCACTTCCGGGTTGCCCACTTTTTTGTACCATGAGCCCTCAAGGAACGGCTTCCAGTACTCGGGGAAGCTTTCGATCAACGTCAGCAAGTTGCTCGGGCCCACATAGGGGATGCCGCAGGCATAGATGTCCGGCGTGAACGTGACGCCGGCCAAAGTCGCGTAGCCGCCGTAGCTGCCACCGAAGATGCCCACCTTGTCCTTGTCCGAGTAGCCTTCGTCGATCAACCACTGCACCGCGTCGGTCACGTCGTGCTGCATGGCGCCTGTGCCCCACTCGCGGTTGCCGGCGTTGGTGTAGTTTTTGCCATAACCGGTGCTGCTGCGGTAGTTCACCTGCATCACGGCATAGCCGCGATTGGCCAGGAACTGGCAGTAGGGCTCGTAACCCCAGTAGTCGCGCGCCCACGGGCCACCATGAATGTACATGACCGTCGGCAGGTTCTTGTGCTCAACACCGCGCGGCAGGGTCAGGTAGCCGTGAATGGTCATGCCATCGCGGGCCTGGAAACTGACGGGCTTCATGTGCGCCAGGTTTTCGCTGGGCAAATCAGGACGCGAGCGATACTGCAACGCGCTCTTGCCCGTCTTGGCGCTGTAGAGATAGACCGAGCCCGGGTCCACGTCGCTGCTGACCGAAACCAGGATGCGGCTCATGTCATTGCTCATGCTGTTGACGTTGATTTCGCCATCGGGCAGGCTGGCTTCCAGGCTCTTCCACAGCTTCTTGGCATCTGCCGTTTTGGGGTAGACCCGCATGCGGTCGCCCACATAGAACGTGGCCAACAATTCATCGGTTTCCGGATGGAAGGCCGCACCGGCGATGTCCACTTCGTTGTCCGGATCTTTCTCTACCAAGGTGAACTCGCCGGATTCGATATCCATGAGCATCAGTTGCTGCAGGTCCACATCGCCGCGGTTCGTCTGCACGTAGCATTGTTTGCCGTCGGCGTGGAATCCCGCCGGGGTCATGTCCTCTTCGTAGGTCGAGGTGGCCAACTGGTGCAGGCCCTGCATGTCGACGCGCAGCAATTCGGCGCCGCCGCCCGGGGTGGGGCGATAGGCCAGGCGCAGTTCGCCCATGTTGTCGAACACCCAAAAGCCGACGCCTTCTTCATTCTTGCGCAGCAAGGTGCGCTCGCCGGTGTTGATGTCCACGCGATAGATGTCGTGGTAGCTGGGGTCGCGGTCATTGAGGCCCACCATCATGGTGCCGGGTGCATTTTTGGGCACCGACAGGATCTGGGCCCGGACACCGTCAACCGGGGTGAGGTCACGAGCTGAAGGCACGCCGGTATCGGCATCAACTTTAGCAGTCGGGTTCACGGCCCAGACGTGGAAGTTCTCGTCGCCTTCCTTGTCCTGCACATACAGCAAGTGCTTGCTGTCGCGGCTCCAAAAATATCCCGGCACAGGGCGCTTGTCGGCCGTCGCAGGCTTGGCGGCATCGAACGGTTCGTCGGCGCCTTTGACCCAGATGTTGCGCGCGCCGTTGTAGGGCTTCATGAAGCTCATCCACTTGCCGTCGGGCGACAGCTGCGAGCCGCTGATTTCGGGATCGCCAAAGAACAACTCACGGTCCAAAAGTGGCGCAGGTGTCATGGCGACCTCCGCCTCTTCGGCCGCCTGCTTGTCGCCGTAGCCATCGCCACAGCCGACCACGGCTAAGAGTGTCATTAATGTGATGCCGATGGAAACTCGTCTGTTCATATCGGGGCTCCTCGTTGGTTATAAGGGGAAGGTGCGGAAATCCTACGGCACAGACCTGTCGAAGGTTGCAGTGCTTTGTTATGACCCACCAACTCCCAGTTGTCATCTGTGTTATTTGAACATGTATTATCATATAAGCCTTGATTCTTGGCGACGTCTGTTTTTTCCTGAGAATCTGAATTCGCTGCCGCTTGACATTTGAATGTTGGGCATTATCGTATGCTGAGTAAATAATCTTACAATATTCGCAACTGTACAACAACCAGCTGCGAGGCCCCAACCCGCCGGGATGTCCCGGACCCGGGAGGACGAAAATGACAGTCACCCGCCTCATGCACACCATCGCCGGTGCGCTCATCATGTTGAGCCTGGTCATGGCCCACTTCGTGAGCCCAAAATGGCTGTATTTTACGGCGTTTATCGGCGTTAATCTGTTCCAGAGCGGATTTTCCAACTGGTGCCTGATGGCCACCATCCTCAAGAAACTGGGAGTCCCGGAAACCGCCGGGCCGACTCATTGATTTTCGGGAAGGTCAATTCATGAACCGCAATGATTCCAAGCGCTTCGGCCTACTGCTGATGGCCATTTTGTGGTCCCTGCCCGTTTTGGTGCAGGCGCAGGCGCCGGCACAGAACAGTGAACCGGCTCCCACCAATGGGTTCAGCCTCGGTGAGGTCCGGCAGGACACACTTTATGTCACCCGCTCGCGGGTGATCGCGCTGGCCATGGAGCAAAATGAAATGCTGGCCGCATCCGGCGCCATGACCGATGCGGCGGCGGCTGATGCCCAAGGGGCCTGGCGGGCTTTTTTGCCCCAGGTTTCAGTCA
>JADGEP010000226.1 GCA_016744275.1 Candidatus Krumholzibacteriia bacterium
TTCCAGTACTACGTCATCATCTACTATGTCACCGGCGGCGACCAGGCCCTTGGCGCAAAGTATGCCGGATACGCCGGCACCGTCGTGGCAGCCTGCAGTTTTCTGGTGGTGGTTATTGTGACACGCATGGCGACCCGCATCGGCAAGCGCCGGGCGTTTTTCGTATCGATCGCCATCTCCATCATTGGCTACGGCCTGAAATGGGTCTGCTACAATCCGGATATGCCCCTGATGGTCATGTTGCCGGCGCCCCTGATGGCCTTCGGTCTCGGTGGTCTTTTCACCCTGGTCCCGTCGATGGTTGCCGATGTTGTTGACACCGATGAACTCCAGACCCACGAACGCCGCGAAGGCATGTACGGCTCCATCTTCTGGTGGATGGTAAAACTCGGCATGGCCGCCGCCCTGGCCGCTGGTGGCTACCTGCTCAACGCCACTGGATTTGATGTCGACCTCAGCGGTGATCAGGCTCCCCGAACGGTCACCCTGCTGCGCATTTTTGACGCAGCCATTCCCATGCTCACGTCGGCCATCGCCATCTGGGCCGTGTACAAGTTTCCCATCACCGAAGAGCGGGCCCACGAAGTGCGTCAACAACTGGAAGCCCGGCGTGGCAAAGCCTGATTCCAATGGCGGGCCAACGCTCGGGCTGATTCTGGGGCTGATTCTGTTGGCGTCTTGTAACAGTTCCAGCGGCGGACAGGACCGGACCAGCAAGATCCCGTCGTTCAAGGCCGAAGTCGCCAAGGTTGACCTCACAGACAACATCTGGGATGGCCACGCCATCAGTTATGGTGGTTTTCGGGCCGGGCAGCGCCCCGGAGGCGCTTACCCCAGCGACGCCGAAATCCTGGAAGACCTGCGCCTCCTGGAGAAGAACTGGAATCTGATCCGGTTCTACAATGCCGATGAACACGGCGCGGCGGTGCTGCGGGTCATCCAGGCCCACGACATAGACCTGAAGGTCATGCTGGGCATTTACATCTTCCAAACCAAAGATCTCACCGGCGACGCCCTGGCGGCCAACGAAGCGCTCAACCAACAGTTCATTGGTGAAGGCGTGCGGCTGGCCACCCAATACCCAGAACTCGTCGCAGGCATCAATGTCGGCAATGAAGTTTTGGTCTCGTGGTCGTTTGTGCCCAATGATTTGTCGACCATCATTCGCTACGTGCGGCAAGTGGCCGCCGGGCTGGATTCAGCCGCCCTGGACATCCCTGTGACCGTGGCCGACAACTACGCATTCTGGGAATCTGAGGACGCCTTGCTCCTGGCTGCCGAATTGGATTTCATCACCGTTCACGGCTACGCGATGTGGGATGGCTGCCCTCTCTCGAGAGCCCTGGATTTTCTATCTGACCATGTAGCTGCCGTGAAAGCCAACCTGCCGGACGTGCCCATCATCGTGGGGGAAACCGGGTGGGCCACCTACGCCGAAGACGGTCAGATCTATGGCCAAATCGGCGCCGAGGCCAATGAGGTCAATGCGGCGCGGTACTTTGACGAGGTGGCCGAGTGGGCTGAGACCGAAGGCATCACGACAATCCTTTTTGAAGCCTTTGATGAACCGTGGAAAAGCGAAGGCAATGATGGCGCGGCCGAAGGGCACTGGGGCGTATTTGACGCCAACCGGAAGGCCAAATTCGCCATGGTAAATTTTTACCCCGAGTTGGTTTCTGCGACACCAACCTCGCCCAGCTATGAAGACTTCCAATTCATCCCTTCGGTCGGTGTCGCCCCGGCTTTCCGCACCTCGACGGCCGCAGATCTGACCATCACCGCGACCGCTGAAGCCCTCGACAGTTGCACGATGAGCCTGAGCGCCAATGCGTTTGAGGGTTCACAATCCTTGAGATTCAGTCACACCGGAGCGGCCAAGGGCGGTTTCTACAGCCTCTTTTCTCCCATGCTGGATACCAGCGACCACACCCGAATCGTTTTTGCACTGTCCGGGGTTCCCGCCGAGGCGGCCTATTTCGGATTGCGGCTCGAGGGAGGCGGCGCGGGCCATTCTCTGAATATTCTGTCCTACCCGCCGAGGCCCGAAGGCGACTGGAGCATCTTTTCGCTGCCTCTGTCCGATTTTGTCGGTGTGGATCGCAGCCAGATCAATGCCCTGGGATTCTGGCACCCATTCAGCAAGACCGACTATGCCGGCAACCAGGGCCAACACGTTGCGGCAGAAATATATATCGATGATTTGCACTTCGAGTAATCGGTGCCTATAGCCCCATGGCCATTCGCTGAAATGCTGCAAGTCCGTATCCAATTTCAGTTTGGCACGGTACAGAACTGCCACCGAAGGCATTACCTCGATTCGACTTAAAGTTTTCATTAAAGCCTTCTCCCAGATCCTCGATAGCCATTAAAAGCATATCCACCATGTCGGTGGGATCTATTCAGGCGTTTCAGGAGGATTTCCATTGTTCCGCACCATCAAGACGAAACTGCTTGCCGGCTTCTTTGCGGTCATTTCCATTGTCGTGATCAGTGGACTCGTGTCCGTCATCCAGCTCAATAGCATCAGCCAGAAAACCGATCATTTTGTCGGCGAATTGTGGGAAACGGCCGACCTGATCATGGAATCCAATATTGAGATTCAAAAGATCGCGCGCACGGTCATGGAACCGGCGCCTGATTTGGACCGGCAGCAATTCGCTGCGGGTTTTCACGCCGTTCTCGCCGAATACAAAGTGGAGTTTCAAGCCACTGCTCTGCCCAAAGCTGAAGTCAGCCACGTCGTGGCCGATTTGCAAAACCTGGATTCATCTTTTGAAAAGCCCCTGTTTCTGGCCGGTCAAGCCGGCGCCGCCATGGAAGAAGCGGACGCTGCCATGGCTCCCATTCTTGAGGTGCTCAATACCCACGAAAAGACATACCTGTCCGGTCTCCTGTGGGAAGCAGCAATGGCCTTCAACGATGTGTTGATCACCGGCGACCCCGCGTTGCTCGATCAATACCACGCCACGGCCAAAACGATCCGTCAGGACTCTGCATTCCCTCTCATCCGGAACAAATTTGCGGCCTTTGATAAAGGGGCCTTGCGGGTCTTTGATCTGGCCAATACGGAAAACCAGGCCAAGGCCGACTACAATGCGACGCTGGAATGCCTGCTCGAGGATCTCTCCACCATAGAGGCCGATTTTGCGGCAAGTGCCATTGTGCCCGAAACTGCGGCTATCAAAGAGAAAATCAGTTCTTCAAAAGCCATCCAATTCGCCGCCATTTTGGGGTCCGTGCTGTTCTCCATGGCCATTGCTTTCTTCATGGCCGCCAAAATTTCCGCACCGCTGGTTCGTACCGTTGCGGTGATCGAAGAAATGGAAAAGGGCCGGCTCGATCAGCGTGTTGGTTTGGTTCGTACCGATGAGGTTGGGCGCATGGCCGAATCATTGGACGCTTTTGCCGACAGCCTCGAACACGAGGTTTTGGACTCTCTGGAAAAAGCGGCTCGGGGCGACCTCACTTTTGATATCGAACCGCGGGATGAGCACGATAAAGTCCGGGGTTCCATCCGGAAGTTGAGCCAGGATCTGAATGGCATGATTACGGGAATTCGCAGTGGTGGCGAAAGCATCAACGCAGGTTCAGATCAAGTGGCCCAGGCCGCACAGAGCCTGGCGGAAGGCGCTACGGAGTCGGCGGCGAGCCTCCAGGAAATCAGCGCTTCGATGACCGAAATGGCCAACCAGACCAGAACCAATGCCGAATCCGCACGTGAGGCCAACACGCTTTCGACCGGCACCCAAACCGCGGCCGTCGATGGCAACGAAAAAATGTCCCGCATGATCGAAGCCATGAATCAGATCGACACCGCAAGCCAGGAAATCTCCAAGATCATCAAGGTGATCGACGACATCGCCTTCCAGACCAACCTGCTGGCGCTCAATGCCGCCGTTGAGGCCGCGCGCGCCGGCAAGCACGGCAAAGGGTTTGCTGTGGTCGCCGAAGAGGTGCGCACCCTGGCTCAGCGCAGCGCCAAAGCGGCCCGCGAAACCACGGACCTGATCGAACGGTCGGCACAATTTACCCAGGCCGGAGGCGTCACCGCTACCGAGACGGCAACGGCTTTGGCTGAGATCGTGGAAAAGGCCACCCTCGTCTCGGGGCTGGTTGAAACCATCGCCACCGCCTCTCACGAACAGGCCGGCGCCTTCACCGAGATCAACAACGGCCTGGCCGAAATTGACCGGGTGACCCAAGCCAATACCGCCACTGCCGAACAAAGCGCCTCGGCCGCCGAAGAGCTTTCCAGCCAGTCGCGGGAGATGCACCACCTCCTGGCCCGGTTCCGGCTCCATGCAGGTCAAGACACCGGCTCCGGCTTCACACCGGAACAAGAAGCCGTGGAAGAGCTCGTGGGAGGAATCTGGGGCGAATAAAAAAAGGGCCCCTCGGTGCTCACCGGGGGGCCGCTTCTTCAACGCTGACAATCATTCTCTCAATACACCAATCTCAACGTCACTGAAGCGCCCTGGGGGATCGCCCCAGCCAGTACGGTATTGAACTTTGCCAGCCTGATGCCCTTGGGCACGAACCGTGAAGCTGTCTGCAATTCTTCTTCCCGAATAATCTGACCATCGGCATCCGTCACGACCACCGAAACGAGACCGCGCAGTGGGCGGCGGGGGCTGAACCGTCGGCGTTGCAGAGCGCCCTCGATTTGCAAGCCGTCCGCAGTCTGGAACGCCTCAACTTCGACGATGGAAACATTCTTGCCCGAAAGCGCTTGAACGACCACCGATGTTTCGGCCCCGGCACGCTCGGCCACCACCAGGGTTGCCATCACCACCGCCAATGCCAGTACCAAGCCTGTGTTCGCACGAGAACAAAGATTCATGTCGACCTTCCTGGAGAGATCCCGCACGGCGCAGGAGCATCTCAGCTTCGGGGCTGTATTTGCAGTATTGTTCCAAGGGGATATTATATCACAAATACAGGGATCGCGCGCATTTTATCTGCAGAAATACCGAAGCGAGCCGCATTATAGCGACCCGCTTCGTTCTCAACCTCGGTTCGTCAGAATCCCACCACAAATTGCGCGACGCTACGGTCTTCCAGGTCATCGAGCCCCAATTGCTGCTCGAAACGCAGCTCTGCACCGGGCTGAACCACGTAACCGGCACCGAGGCAAAGCCGTTTTTGGCGCGACCACAGGTCCCCATCCGGGTCAAAAATCCCGTATCGGGCCAATAGGAAGCAACTGTCGGGATGGAACATGGCTTCGAGGTACGAGCCCGTGTGGTCGCGGGCATCGGGCGAATCTTCGGCGACGCTCTGTTTGATGTATTCCCCTTTGGCGCTCAACGGTCCGGCGGCCCACTGCGCATCCAGGCCCCACAAGGCGGACAGATGATCGCCAGCCTCGGTGGAGATGCTCGCCAACGAGCCACCAAGCTCTAGTCCTGCATACACTTTGGTGCCCAGGCGGGCGCTCCAGGCGCTGCCGGCAGCGGCGCCAGTCTCTGCTTCGGGCAAGTACGAAGGTTCGTAGCCGGTGCCATTGAGGCGGCAAATGATGCCATTGAAGTGTGAGGTTTCCAGAAAGGCCGATACACCCAGGTCATTCCAACCGCCGTGGGTGCCCGAAACCGCCATCGGGCCAGTGATGAATTGGCGGTCCAGCGAAGGGTAGAACATCCAGTCGATGCCAAAGGGAACGTCCATCTGGCCGATGACTACGCCCGCATTTTCGATGATCTCGCTGTGGTGAAAATGATGCTCGCCCTGACCCAACAGAGCCAACTCCATGACCAGGGCTCCCAGGCCAAAGTTGCCGCTTTCCGGATCGTAGGCCAATGCCATTTCCAAATTGATGCGATCGCCCACCGTCGCGGCCAAATCGATCTCAGCCTGACCGATGGCAAAATCTTCACCCGAATCCACGGGGCCGTCCAACTGCCACATAACATCCGCAAAGCCGCTGAATTCCACCTGTTCGGGCCGTATTTCGGCCCAGGAACTGCCAAAACTCATCAAAACCATGCCAATCACCAGACAGATTCGTGTTTTGCCTCTCATTGCTGATGCCTCTTTCTCTTGTCGCTGGGCCTGCCGATGGCAGATCATCATTTTGAAAACATTCAATCGCTGTAGGATATATCATCGGATTTGATAAAGTTGTCTTTAGCCTATTGTCACGATAGGTTTAAAATAGTACCTACAGGTCAATTCCACCTCTGCCACGCAGCGGCGCAGCGTTTCAGCAGTAGCAATAACGGGCTCGCGCATCATGGCGGCCGCCACACGATGCCTCTAACTTGAAGGCGGGCATAAGCCCTATACTCAAGATCCACCGGATCCCGACTCCAACCGGAGGCCAATAGATGATCGAGCCGCGCCAGGACTCGGACTTGAACCTGACCACTTTTGTGTGCACAGGGCCGCTGACTCCCCCGGAAATCCAATCCCAATTGACGGAGTTTTATAGAGGGGCACCCACCCTGCATACGAT